>CALCHC010000113.1 GCA_937901335.1 uncultured Phascolarctobacterium sp.
ACGGTTTCCATATATTCGGTGGATTTATGATAATCAATTTGCTCTGCTTCTAATTTTTTGCCTTCCTTAGTTACAGTAGCAGTACCAGTAGCGGTAACATAATCTTCACTATGCATAGTAAAGGTTTCACAATTAATTTGAGTATCACCTTTTGTAACTACAACTTTGCCAACCAATACACCGGTTTTAGCCTTACTATCAAAGTTAGCATAATTTGCAGTCGCTTTGCCATCGTCTTGCACAATAATCACATTACCTTTGCCTAAGCCTTTACCGGATTGCAAATCGTATTCCAATTCGTCAGCTTTAACATTAAATTTGCCAGGTGCGGCAAAAGCAGTAGATGCCATACCACAGCAAATTGCAGCAGTAGCCAACATTAACAAAACTTTCTTTTTATTTATCATTGATTGTCGCCACCTTTCTCAACCATGGCATTGCCTTTAAGTTTTAAGTTCTTAAACTCGCTTGTTGTACTTGCCTTATCAGCACTAGCAAACCATTCGTCTTTATAGAGTTTTACATTGCCAGTGGCAATGATTTGTTCACCTTTTTCAACCCATTCTACTTTGTCAGCCAATAATTTGCCACCTTCGTTGGAAATGATAGCTTTAACATTACCTTCTAAAGCAAAATTATTGGTTCCCATTTTCATAGAACCTTTTTCAGCATTAATATCAATAAAGTTTCCGTCACTACGGTAAATTTTACCTTTAATACCTTTTAAGATGGCTTGTTTAGTTATTTTATCGTTGATAATTTCACCAACGGTAAACTCCCACACTTTCTTGCCATCTTTTTCGCGTTGAATAACGCTATCTTTCAAAGATGCATTAAACTTAGCTTTTACACCATCACCAAGCTCTACATTTTTAGGCGCAGTCCCACCAAAAATCAGCCAACAAATGATAGCAGCTGCAAAAGCCATACCGCCAAGAATGGTAAGAATTACTTTCTTATTGTTCATCCTTTTCCTCCTGTGGCGGAGTATACGGAGTATTCCAACGATGTTGGAACCACAACCAATTATCCGGATACTCTTTAATAATTTCTTCGACTTGTTGAGTCATTTTTAAAGTAACATTATAATCATCGGTTTCTTGATTACCGGTAAATTCATATCTAATAGGATCTTTAACTATAGCCAAGTGACCATAGCCATCGGGTTTACGCACGATAAAAATAGGAATAATCGGTGCTTTAAATTTACGTGAGAAGTAAGCAGGGCCATTAGGAGTAGAAGCCATCTTGCCCAAGAAAGGAACAAAGATACCATCATAACCACCATCTTGATCGGCAATCAAGCCAAGCATACGACCTTTTTTCATAGCTCTTGCGCAACCTAAAATTTCATTGGTGCCACGAGAGAAAATCTCTTGACCAACACCTTCACGCAATTCATTCATAAAATCACTGTAAACTCTGTTAGGTTGAGGCTTTTGTACAGCACTAATGGGAAAACCATTCAATGCTAACGCTGCACCTAACCATTCCCAGTTATCGAGGTGGCAGGCAAGCATTACTACACCTTTTTTCTCATCAAGAGTTTCCCACAGCACTTCTTCTCTGTCAAAAGTAACTAAACCACGAATATTATCTTTGTTCAGGGCAGGCATATACATAATTTCCATAAAGGTGATGCCTAAATTGATAAACAAGCGCTTAATGGTAGCACGAGCTTTTTCGTCATCGTAGCCTAAACGTTCTTTAATTGTTTCTTCTGCACGAATTCTCTGTTTCTTAGCAATTTTATGATACAAATGACCAACGCCCTTGCCAATAATTACCACTAATTTGTAGGGTAACCAAGAAACCACCTTGCTAATGGTATGCAATAAATAGTATAACCACATTACTGTTTATCCCCCTGCCCAGATTCTAAATAGGAAGCCACTAATTTCTCCCATTTGTTTTGAGCTTTTAAAATCATTTCGATAGCAAAACGCACCGCACCGCGTCCACCATCTTTTTTTACTACGCAATCTGCATTGGAAAGCACTTCACTTACAGCATCTTGAGGAGCAAATGTGAAACCTGCTGCTTTAAAAGCAGGTAAATCATTTAAATCATCACCCATATAAGCAATTTGCTCTTGGGTAAAACCAAATTCTTCTGCTACTGTTACAAGCTCCGCATACTTATCCTTTACACCTTCACGAAGCATAGTAATACCTAACTCCGCTGCACGCTTATGAATAATAGCGCTTTTACGACCAGTAATAATAACAACTTGTAAGCCACTACGCAGAGCACAGCTTATTCCTAAACCATCCTTTGCATTAAAGCCTTTAAAGAGTTCTCCATTATCTCCGATGTTAATGGTGCCATCTGTAAGAACACCATCAACATCAAGAGCTAATAATTTTATTTTAGTTAATTTCTCTTGCACTATACCACACCTTGTCTTACCAAGTCAGTCATATGCAACAAACCAATTACTACTTTATTTTCATCCAATACAGGAAGTACGGTAATCGGTTTCGGTTGATTGCTTTCCATCAAGTGCAATGCTTGTGCCGCCAATTTATCAGCAGTAATATATTTGGGAGCTTTGGTCATCAAGTCAGCAACGGAACGTTGCAAGAAGTCTACACCTTTACTCAAGCCACGACGGATGTCACCATCAGTCAATACGCCAAGCATTTTGCCTTCTTCATCAACAACGGAAACCGCTCCCAAGCCTTTGTCAGTAATAACAAAGAGAGCTTCTTGAACAGTTGTATCAACAGAAACCAAGGGATTTTCATCACCTTTGTGCATAATATTACCAACAGTAAGCAGCAATTTGCGACCAAGGGAACCACCTGGATGGAAAACAGCAAATTGGCTTGCAGTAAAGTTGCGTTTTTGGAGCAAAGCCAACGCAATAGCATCACCATAAGCTAAGGCAGCAGTAGTACTGCTGGTAGGAGCCAAACCTAAAGGACAAGCTTCCTTTTCTACACCAACATCAAGAACTACATCAGCATTTTTTGCCAAAGTAGAATTAGCATTGCCAACCATAGCAATAATTTTTGCGCCAATACGACGCAAAGACGGCAAAATATTCAAAATCTCACCAGTCTCACCACTATTGGACAAAGCGATTACTACATCATCGGCAGTAACCATACCTAAATCACCATGTATGCCTTCAGCCGGATGCAGATAGAAGGACGGAGTACCAGTACTTGCAAAAGTAGCCGCCATCTTTCTACCGATGATACCAGATTTACCCATACCGGTAATTACAGTACGGCCAGAACATTCTAAAATCAAAGAGATTGCCGCCGCAAAATTAGCGTCAACACGAGGAACTAATTCTAAAATTGCTTCCGCTTCCATGCGCAAAACATCTTGCGCGTGTTTAAGCATTGCTTCCATTTCAGCAGCCACCTTTCTTCTTAACCACGAACAATTTTGTCGATAGTAATTACATCTTGTAATAATTTTTTCAAATTATCCAATTGCACCATATTGGGACCATCGGACAATGCTTCTGCAGGATTATCGTGTACTTCGAGGAATAAAGCATCGATACCGATAGCAGCAGCAGCACGAGCCATATGAGGAACATATTGGCTTTGACCACCACTAGAAGTGCCTTGACCACCAGGAATTTGCACGCTATGAGTAGCATCCATAACTACAGGATAACCAAGTTCACGCATTACTGCCAAGCCACGCATATCAGTTACAAGAGTATTATAACCAAAGCTAGAACCACGTTCAGTAAGCATCAAGTTTTGGTTACCTGCTTCTTCAACTTTGGTAATAACATTTTTCATATCCCAAGGAGCAAGAAATTGCGCCTTTTTAACATTTACAGTTCTACCGGTTTTCGCTGCCGCATAAACCAAGTCAGTTTGACGGCACAAAAATGCAGGAATTTGCAGAATATCAACAACTTCTGCTGCCTTATCAGCATGCCAAGGTTCATGGATATCAGTAACAACAGGAACACCCAAATCTTTTTTAATTTGAGCCAAAATTTTCAAACCTTCATCAATGCCAGGACCTCTAAAAGAGTTAATAGAGGAACGATTAGCTTTATCAAAGGATGCTTTGAACACATAAGGAATGCCCAATTCATCACAAATAGCTTTTGCTTTTTTACCAATCATTAAGCTGCGTTCATATCCTTCCA
The DNA here is from genome assembly GCA_937901335.1 of uncultured Phascolarctobacterium sp. Taxonomy (GTDB): domain Bacteria; phylum Bacillota; class Negativicutes; order Acidaminococcales; family Acidaminococcaceae; genus JAHHUH01. The sequence continues at coordinate 4,127 of CALCHC010000113.1, forward strand.
ATACGCAAGGACCAGCCATAAGCATTAAAGGATTACCTTGACCTACAAGATAGTCTCCAACTTTTACGATATGCATTCTATAACCTCCTTAAATTCTATTTCTTCATTTTTTCAAACAGTGCATTTACTGCTGCCAAATCTTCAGGAGTATCTACACCAATACCTTGGAAATCACTTTCCAAAACTTTAATTTTATAACCATTTTCTAATGCACGCAATTGTTCCAAGCTTTCTGCTTTTTCCAACGGAGTAGGAGCAAGTGCTGCATACTTCAACAAGAAATTACGGCGATAAGCATAAATGCCAACATGCTTAAACACTTTAAAGCCTTCCGGTTTATTACGCGGATACGGCATCAAGCTACGAGAGAAGTACAGTGCATAACCTTGTTGGTCAGTGACAACTTTTACCGCCGCAGGATTTTCATAGTCATCCTCATCCATAACCACTTTCATAGTAGCCATATTTAAATCCGCATCACCATTAAAGGCTTCTGCCAATCTATCAATGACTTCAGGCGGAATCATCGGTTCATCACCTTGAACATTTACAATCACATCAACATCGGGATACATTAATGCAACTTCAGCTAAACGATCAGTTCCACTAGGATGGTCAGGAGATGTCATAACAGCTTTACCACCAAAATCAAGCACAGCTTTTTCTACAAGTTCGTTGTCAGTAGCAACAACTACTTCATTAGGCAATTGAGCTTGGCAAGCACGTTCATATACATGTTGAATCATAGGTTTGCCTGCAATCATAGACAAAGGTTTGCCAGGCAAACGGGTGGATGCATAACGGGCAGGAATAACACAAAGAACTTTCATTATTTATCTTGCTCCTTTTTAATTGCGTTTATCACGCATTCTTTAAATGCTTCAAATCCATCAGTGACTTGAATATCCATATTAAGAATATATAAAGGAATTTCACGAGCAGAATAAATAAATTCTGTCGGAATTTTTACAGCGTCTTTAGAAGTGGTAATCATTGCTACAGCATTTTGACTACTTGCACGTTCACTGATGTACTGCATTTCTAACATACCATAATCATGATGGTCAGGGTAACGAACTGCTTCTTTAATATTCAAACCAATGCTGGATAAAGTTTGTTCAAAGGAAGACGGGTTACCAATTGCAGAGAATACCATAACATCTTTACCTTCAAGTTCAGACAAATCCATATGATTTTGAGTAATACCTTTATACCAGTCCGCAATCTCTACAAAATTTTTCGGATGATGGACACTCTCTACCACAGGTGCTTTAGCATTATATCTTTCAATAGTCTTACGTAATTGCATACGACTTAAAACACTACTTTGGTCAGTCTTGGTAAGCAAGAACAAGTCGCCGCGATCCAAGTTTTCCAAAGGTTCACGCAACATACCACGAGGTAATACGCAACCATTTCCAAACATATTCAAGGTGTCCACCAAAACTACGTCCAAGTCACGTTCCAAATGCCAGTGTTGGTAACCATCGTCCATAATGATTACTTCTGCATTCAGTTTTTCAACAGCATATTTACCTGTAATAGCACGATTTTTACCAATTACAACAGGAATTCCGGGCAAAGTTTTTGCCATCAAATACGCTTCGTCGCCTGCTTCATAAGCAGTCATAAAAATCTTATTTCCGTCAGAAACCACGCCAATCTCTTTATCCCAATGGGAGCGATAACCACGGTTTAAGATTACTACTCTATATCCCATACGTTTAATAAGATCAGCCATTTTTTGAGCAGTAGGAGTTTTACCAGTACCACCAACGGTAATGTTACCAATGGAAATTACACAACAATCCAACTTCTCTTTTTTCTTAAGACCTATGTTATACAGAGCAAGTTTCAAACGAACGCCATATTCATATAAATAAGAACAACCACGTAGGAAACCTAAAATTAACCAACCATAGAAAGGTGTTTCCGGGCCATAAGCAATTTGATAAATATATTGAATGATTGCATCACTATGACGCAGACCACCGCCACCTTCATCATTAATACCACGAGTATTAATAGGATAGCTTGCATATTCGCGAGAAGGAACAGAAGTTAAATCCAATAATTCTTTCAAATAATGAATACTGCGAATATCAGCACCACGATTTTCCTTGATAACTTGCAAGGAAGCAGCACCCATTTTTTCTCTGCGTTCGTCGTTGCCAATAATGTCAATCATTTCATTAGCAAGTTCTGCAACATTGTTAACCATTTTGCAGGCACCAACTTTGCTCAGCAAAGAATAGGAGTCTTTGAAGTTTTGCATATTAGGACCAACGAGAATAGGCTTCGCATGAGCAGCAGGTTCTAAAACATTGTGACCGCCAGTTTTACACAAAGAACCACCAACGAAAACAACGTCACCAACTGCATATATACGACCTAATTCACCGATAGTGTCAAGTAAAACTACAGGATATTTTTTACGCAAGTTGGGATTTTCCAACATTTTAGAGCGGTAACCAGTTTCATAACCATAAGAAGAAGCCAGCTTAGAAATTTCATCAGCTCTATTAGTTTTGCGCGGAGCAATTACCAAACGAGCATCTGCATATTTTTCACGAACTTTTTTAAATGCGTCGAACAAAGCTTTTTCTTCGCCAGGATGGGTGGAACCAGCCATAATAATTGGGTAACTATCATTTAATCCTAACTCTTCTTTATAACGTGCATAATCTTCAGGAGTTACTTCAGCATAAGTTTGGTCAAATTTAGTGTTACCGGTTACGAAAATCTTATTCTTATCAGCACCTAAACTATAAATATAATCAGCATCAATACTAGATTGCATACAGAATCTGCTAACAGTACTGAGCATATCATCCCAAATACCATACAAATAACGATAGGTTTTTACGGACTTTTCAGAAATACGACCATTAACCATCATTACAGGAATGTGACGCTCACGTATTGCACGCAAAAAGTTAGGCCACAGTTCTGTTTCAACAGGCATAAAGATGCCAGGATGAATGCGTTTAACCATAGATTCTGCTACAAAGGGCAAATCTAAAGGGAAGAAAATAATCGCATCCGCTTCGGGAATAATTTGCTTAGCCATATTATAGCCACCTACAGTAAATGCAGATACTAAAATAGGACGATCAGGCATTTCTTGACGAATTTGTTTTACCAAAGGACTAGTCGCAACAATTTCACCAACAGAAGCACCATGAATCCAAATGCAATCCTTACGCATTACTTTTTCAATTTCTTTATTGTGTACTCTACCTAAGCTTTGACGAAAACGTCTACTAAATCCCTTTTCAGTAAAAAGACGATAAGTATAGTAAGGCAAAACAAAGAGTATGAATACTATGATGAGTAATAAGTTATAAATTAAGTACATTTAGTTTCCTCACTTAGCTTCCTTGTTGCGGTACTGAATTTGGTAAAGATGAGCATACAAGCCATCTTTAGCCATCAATTCTTCATGATTACCTTCTTCGACAATCTTACCTTTTTCCATAACCAAAATCTTATCTGCATTCTTGATTGTAGACAGTCTGTGAGCAATTACAAAAGAAGTTCTGCCAACCATCAAACGGTCTAAAGCTTCTTGAACTACGCGTTCACTTTCAGTATCAAGAGCAGAAGTTGCTTCATCAAGAATAAGAATTTGCGGATTCTTTAAAATTGCCCGGGCAATAGCAATACGTTGACGTTGTCCACCAGAAATATTTACACCTCGGTCTCCCAACTGAGTATCATAACCATTAGGCAATTCTGTAATAAAGTTATGAGCATTAGCAGCTTTAGACGCAGCCATAACTTCTTCTTCAGTAGCATCAAGACGACCATATAAAATATTGTCATATACACTACCGTTAAACAACATAGTTTCTTGCGGAACAATACCTACCTGTTCACGCAAAGATTCCATTGTTACTTCACGAATATCTAATCCATCAATTACTATGCTACCACCTGTTACATCATAAAAACGAGGCAATAAGCTAGCAACTGTTGACTTACCTGCACCAGAAGGACCAACTAGAGCTACAACTTGGCCAGGAGTAGCACTGAAAGAAACATTGTCCAAAATAGGCTCGTCAGTATTATATGCAAAGGAAACATTATTAAAAGAAACATTTCCTTTTACGCGGGGCAACAATTGTGCATTAGGTTTATTTTGAATTAATTCAGGCAAATCCAATACATCAAATACACGATCAGCAGCAGCAAGTGCTCTTTGAATATTAGCAATAACCTTACTTAAGCGTTTAATCGGATTGGAGATGTTTACAGCATATGTTAAAAATGCAACTAAAGCACCAGCAGTAATATCACCATCGATAACACTGTTACCACCAAACCATAAAATCATGGTTACGCCAATTGCCGCAACAAATTCAATGGTAGGTGTCAAGGTTGCGGAAAGCTTAACATATTTCATTTGAGCACGAAAATTATGCATATTCTGCGCTTCAAAACGATCTATTTCATATGCTTCCCTTACGAAAGATTTAATAACACGTGCAGAAGACACTACTTCTTGCAAGATAGATGTTAAATCTGCAGTAGCACCTTGAATTCTACTACCAGAAGCACGAATCTTTTTACCAAAGAAATCAATGAACATGATTACTACAGGGAAAGTACAGAGAGAGAATAAAAATAACTTCCAATCTAAGTAAATCATAGCAACGATGGAAGCAACCAAAATTACGCCTTCCGTAATCATTTCTACGATATTATCAACTAAACCAGTTTGCAGAGCATTAACGTCATTAGTAACATAACTCATTATAGTGCCAGTTTTATTCTTATCGTAAAAAGCCATGCTTAAACGTTGAATCTTTTTAAATACTTCCCTACGGATATCAATAACTACTCTTTGACCAACATAGCTAATCAAATAACTTTGTCCATAAAAGAAGAAACCACGGAATAAAAAGATAACAACAACACTCAAAGCAATGTATGTTAATTTTTCGGCATCTTTTTCTGATAAAACTTGGTCTACCAAATCCTTAATGATCCACGGCAACACTACAGTACCAGCAGATGCTAAAGCAGTACAAATTGCAGCTACACACAATCTGAATTTATACGGCCTTAAATGCTCTAATAATCTTAAATATTGTTTCATCTTTTCTCCCTAGCAATTTTCAACACTAATTCAGCCACACGACCTACAGCCCCAGGCTTTCCTAATCTTTCTTTTACGTAAGCTAAATCTTCTTTCATCTTTGCATTACGTTCTCTTTCCAACAAAGCAAGTGCTTCTTGAGCAACTTTTGTAGGAGTAAAATCATTTTGTATCAATTCCGGAACAACACTCTTTGCAGCCACAATATTGGGCAAACCTATGTGAGGAATATTAACAAGTAATTTCGCAATAAAGTATGTCACAGGATTTGTTTTATATACAATAACACTGCCTAAACCACATAACGCTGCTTCTAAAGTAACAGTACCACTAGTAGCTAAAGCCAAATCAGCAACGCTAAACAAATCGTAGTTATTACCTTCTGTGATTTTTACATCTAATCCAGATGCTTGTATCTTTTCTTCCAACAAACTAATCGGAATAGTTCCAGCTCTAGGCATAACAAAACTCACTTCAGGCAACTGCTTCTTAATAATTTTAGCAGCTTCCAAAAGTGTCGGTAACATTTTTTCGATTTCCATCAATCTGCTACCAGGCATCAAAAGAATAAGTTTTTTCCCTTCTTCTTTACCAGCAAAAGCCATCGCTTCTTCCTTAGTCATTGACGGCTTAACGATATCAACTAAAGGATGACCTACAAATTCTACATATGCGCCTGCTTCTTTATACACATCATATTCAAACGGGAAAATGCATGCTACTTTATCTACAATTTTAGCAACCTTTTTCGCTCTGCTTTTATGCCATGCCCAAGCAGATGGTGCTATATAAGAAACAACAGGTATTCCTTTATCGTGAGCAAGCTTTGCTAACTTCATATTAAATCCGGGATAATCCACAGTAATTAAGCAGTCCGGCTTACGTTCATCCATAACTTTCTCAAAATCATCTCGCAACTTGAATAAGTCAGGAAGCTTCTTTAAAACTTCGACAAATCCCATCACGCCATGATCTTTGATGTCAAATAAAACTTCGCCACCAGCATTACGCAGGGCATCACCGCCCATACCAAACACTTCCGCAGAAGAATCTATTTTTTTAATTGCTGCAGTTACGGCAGCTGCGTGAATATCACCAGATGCTTCGCCTGCTGAAATTAAAATTCTAGTCATACAAACTCCTTAATTTATACAAATTAAACACAAACAAAAATGCTCACAAGATTTCAACTTACATTATAACACAAAAAAGCGAGCAACAAACAATGTTGCTCGCTTTTAAAATAAATTTTTTCGATTTTATTTAACTAGAATAGTAATATTGTGCGCATCAGCCATTGCAATAGTTTTTTCTCTATCAACAACGAGAGTATTACCCGCTTCAATGACAATACCAGTAGCACCAGCATGAATCATAGATTCCATAGTCTTTGTGCCAAAACCTGGAATATCAAAACGTTGGTCTTGGGAAGGCTTTGCAGTTTTAGCTACAATAACTCCACCTTTTCCTAAAAAACCACCACGTAAGATACAAGCATCAGTACCTTCAATAGCTTCAACCGCCATAACTGCACGATTTTTCACCACAACAGTTTGTCCAATATCCAAACCACCAATAGCTTTAGCCATTTCAAAGCCAAATTCCATATCAGCTAATTCTTCCGGAGTAGGCTGACGTTTAGTTAAAACACCAGGTTTAGGAAGCAAAGGTTTTATCAGCTCGGTTTGATCCATAACTATAATACCTTCGCTTTCAATTTCTTTAACGATGGCATTCATTATGGTATCGTCTTTACGGTCAGGAACACTTGCCAGGATTTTAATAGCTCGTAAATCCGGAACAATTGCACCAGCCTTATATAAAACCTCTTTGGTAACCTTACCAATCATAGTTACCTTTTTTACTTTATGTTTTTTTAAAGTAGAAATAATCTTGCCAATCTTACCAATATTAATGTCGTAATATTTGTCAACACTAGTAGCCAGTTCCGGATCAATATCAGGAACTACCCCAACAGCAATAACTTCATATCCCAAACTTTTTGCAGATCTAGCAACTTCTACAGGTAAATGCCCAATACCAGACAGTACACCTAATACTTCCATCACTTAGCCTCTACGAGTACGAATAATACCACGGTCAACAGTACGCAAGAAACGCAACAAATGTTCTACAGGTTCATTGCTTTCCAATTCTTGTTCCATAGTAGCAATAGCGTCTTGCAAAGACAAACCGCTACGGTACAAAATGCGGAAAGCTTTTTTCAATTCGCTACGATGTTCAGCAGGCATACCAGCACGAGCCAAACCAACACTATTCAAACCAGAAACATATGCCGGGTCACCAGCAGCAATCATAAACGGCGGCAAATCTTGAGTTACTCTAGCCATACCACCAATCATAACATTGCGACCAATTTTGCAGAATTGATGCACAGCAGAAAGGCCACCAATAACAGCACGGTCTTCTACGATAACATGACCAGCTAAAGTAGCAACGTTAGACATAATAACATTGTTGCCAACAATACAGTTATGTGCAACGTGGGTATATGCCATCATCAAAATATTATTACCAATGCGAGTTTCATTACCTTCGCCAGTAGCTCTATTAACAGTACAACATTCACGGAAAGTGCAACCATCGCCAATAATGGTATAAGATTTTTCATTTTCAAATTTCAAATCTTGAGGGTCTGCACCAATGGAGCAACCAGGGAAGAAAATACAATTCTTACCAACAGTTGTATACTTATGAATAACCGCATGGGGACCAATTTTGCAACCGTCGCCAATAACAGTTTCTGCATCAATAACTGCATAGGGTCCCACTTCAATACCTTTACCTAATACTGCAGTAGGATGAATAATCGCAGTTTCATGAATCTTATTTTCAGGCATTTCTACCGAACACATTCTTCTCACTCCTCATAGTTAATCATTCAATTAGATGACTAAACATAAATATAGAAGTACAATCTTATCTTTCAAGAAAAATTCCGTACTGTAAATTTCTACATTTTACACGTTTATAGCATTAATAGTCTATTTTTCTAAGTTATTCTATCTATTAGTGCCATTTTCTGTTTTTTATTCAACAGGATCTTTGATTACAAAAGTGCAATCGCATTCACAAGCTACTACACCATCAACTTTACCTTCGCAATGAATAATGCCCATGCTGCCACGCATAGTCTTAATTACTTCAGCAGTAGTAATAACTTGGTCACCGGGAACTACTTGTTTACGGAAACGTACATTATCAATTTTAACAAACATAGCAATTTTACCACGATTTTCTTCCGGATAAAGCATTGCTACGCCGCCAACTTGTGCCATTGCTTCAATCAACAAAACACCGGGCATAATAGGTTCATTGGGGAAATGACCTAAAAATTGCACTTCGTTAGCAGTAATATTTTTAAGACCAACAGCACGTTTCATAGGTTCAATTTCCAAAATACGGTCAACTAACAATAAAGGATAACGATGAGGCAGAATTTTTTTAATTTCATTAATGTCTAAAACTGTCATTTATTTTTCCTCCTTTGTTCTATAGGCTTGAATTTGTTTCGCAATTTGAGCATTAAAGGCATGACCAGTTTTAACAGCAATCACATGGCCTTTAATATGACCTAACAAATATAAATCTCCAATAGCATCAAGAATTTTATGACGGATAAGCTCATCATCAAAACGCGGAACAGATAAAATTTTATCTTTGTCAAACACTACTACATTTTCTAAACTGCCACCCAAACCAAGGCCCAGCTTTTTAAGCATTTCCAATTCTTCAGTAAACGCTACAGTTCTAGCAGCCATGATTTCTTCAGTAAAGTTTTCTTTATTCAACTCAATATCATAATATTGGGTTCCAAGCAAAGGATGCTTGTTAATAGATGTAAAAGAAATGCGATATCCATCATAAGGAATTATAGCAATATAGCGATCTCCATCATGAACATGGAACTCTCTATCAATAACATAAACACTTCGTTCTGCCTCTTGCTCTACTAAGCCAGCTTCTTCCAATAATTCACAGAAGACCTTAGCACTACCATCAGTAACAGGAGGTTCCGGAGAAGACATCTCAATATAAATATTATCAACGCCAACCATAGACAAAGCTGCCATCAAATGTTCAACAGTAAAAACTTCGGCGCCATTAGCACTAAGAGTAGTTGCTTTTACAGTAGAACTAACATTCTCAGGTAATGCTTTAATTTCCGGATTCCCCGGTAAATCAGTACGTACATAAACGACACCAGTATTAACCGGTGCAGGTTTAAAAGTCATTAAAACATCCTTGCCAGAATGCAAACCAATGCCGGAATAAGAAATTTCTTTGCAAATCGTATGTTGCATATTTTTAGCCGTCATTGTTTTCCTCCTTTATCTTCTTTTCTTGCCGCCAAAACGGCGTCGTCCATCTTTCCAACGATCGTGTACCCAAAACCACATTTCAGGGTCATTAATTACTTCGTGTTCCAAAATATTTGTTAATTGTCTTGTAACAACGTAGAAATCTTCATCCTTATCTTTAGTTTTAGGAGTATATAACGGCGGATGAATCTTTGCCGTACAAGTCCCATCAGCATTATTATGCATAAAGATTGGCAAAATAGGAGATCCATATATTCTAGATAAAGCAGCAGGACCTAAAGGCATTCCACTATCTTTACCGAACAAATCAAGATCACAACTGCTATCTCCAGTATCTTGGTCATACAGAATACCAAGCAAATTCTTTTCTTTAAGCATTCTACTAATTGCCAGTAATCCGCGTTCGCCATGATTGTAAGCAACCTTTTGTCCAACAATTTCACGATACTCATTTATAAACTTGTCCATATGGCTATTGTTTTGCTTCCTTGCAATAGAAAGCATCGGATAACCATGCAAAGCTACTGTAGCACCTAAAAGCTCCCAGTTACCATAATGACCAGTCGCCATTATTACGCCTTTGTTCTCCTTATAAGCATCTTCTAAATACTCCAAGCCTTCTACTTTTACAAGTTCACCAATATTTTCAGGTTTCAAAAGAGGGAAGCGCATCACTTCAACAACCATACGTCCAAATCTACGTAAGCTTCCATCAGCTATCTGTGCAGCTCTCTTTTCATCTACTCCCAAACACTCCATAACATTGGCTTTCGCCATTTCCATTCTCCATTTGGGAATAGCCATACAAGCAATAGCCCCCAAAGTTTTTGCAACTAAATTGCGAAACCACTTAGGAGAAACACACATTAACTTACTAAATAATTTAACTATATAATAACCTAACACTAACTACACCACACTACAAAATTACTTTTCTTGTAATTTTTGCAGTTCTTTCTCTAAGGTTTTAACACGTTTCAACATGTCACCTAATTTACGAATATTAGCTTCTTGGCGCAACCATTCTTTATGAGGCATTGCAGGGAAGCCAGCCATAAAGGAATTGGACGGGATATTATTAGTAATACCGGTTCTACCACCAAATACGCAGTTATCACCTATAGTAATGTGACCAACAGTACCAACTTGACCAGCAAAAGTTACGTTATTACCAACAGTTACACTACCAGAAATGCCTACGTGAGCAACGACTAAGCAGTTTTCGCCCAAGATATCATTGTGCCCCAAATGTACCAAGTTATCAATCTTAGTACCTTTGCCTACGATAGTGCTATTCGCAGTGGCACGGTCGATACAGGTATTATTACCAATTTCTACATCATCATGTAAAATAACATTACCAGTTTGCAAAACTTTGCTATGTTTGCCATTTTGGGTAATGTAACCAAAACCGTCACCACCAATAACAGCGCCAGCTTGAAGAATTACTCTATCGCCTAATACACAATCTTCGCGCACAGTAACATTGGGATAAATAGTGCAATCTTTACCAACTTTAACACGTTTGCCAATATATGCATGGGGATAGATAACAGTACCATCACCAATTTCTGCACCATCTTCAACAACAGCAAAAGGTTGAATTGCAACATTAGCACCAATCTTTGCACCAGGAGCAACATATGCCAAATTACTGATTACACGTTCAACTTCTTCTTGAGGGCGGAACAATTCCAACAATGCAGCAAATGCAAAGCGAGGATTTTCAACACGAATTACAGGTCTACCATCTAATTCAGGATCAGCAGGACTTAAAACCATAACACCTGCTTTACTCAAATGACAATGTTCTACATGAGGAGGTACCGCAAAAGAAATGTCTTGCGGACCAGCTTCTACTAAACCAGCGACACCAGTAACAACCAATTCAGGATTATCATTTTCAACAGTACCATGCAAAAATTCTGCTAATTCTTTTACACTCTTCTCCATCTTATAAACCTCCATAAATAACAGTCGAATCTATTATTTCATTTTATCGATAACAGCCTGAGTTACATCAGTACCACCTTGGGGCACTGCTTCCTTGTGCAAAATAGCACCTAAACCTTTTTCTTTAGCCACTTGGTTCAACGCACTATCTAAGCTGGATTTCAGTTTATTTTGTGCTTCACTTTGCAACAGTTGAGCCTTTGCAGAATACTCACCAATAATTTGTTGTTGTTCTTCTGTGGATTTGCCTTCCATTGCTTTTTCCATTTCTACTTGTAATTCTTCCATACGTTTGGAAACTTCGTCTTTAGTAGTTTTTACAAATACTGCTTCATTTTCAATTTTTTGCATATCTACAATACCAAAGTCAGCATTGCGACCACTGCAACCAAAAGTAAGCATAGAACCAGCAATTAATAAGCTAGCAACAATTTTCTTCATAATAAATAACCTCACTTATTTAAGACTTTTAAAACTACACAATTAATATCTCAAAGCAACTTAGCAGTTGCAACATCTAACCGTTGCTGCATTTCTGCCTTGTACGCTTTCATTTTCACATCTACATAATTTTGTTTTTCTTTTTCTAAAAGTGCAAGTTTAGATTCACGCTCTAAACGCAATTCTTCCATTTTATTTAACAATAACTCACGATTTTTTGAACCCATTTTTAGAGATTCTAACTGCAACTGTAAATTGAAAATCCTTAACTGATACTCATCTTCCAGCTGCTTTTTACTTGCAGCAATCTGCAGTTCAGCATCTCGTTCAACTTGCAAACGATAACTCTTTAATTGAGCCATTTCTTTACCACGCAATTCAACTATTTGCGTATTATTATTGGCACGCACATAAGTATCTTCGCTTTGCTTCTTTAATTCTTGCAACTTAACAAGCGTCTCAGTCCTTATTTCACTTGTTGCAACTTTTTTATCGTCTACTTGAACAACTTTATTCTTATCATTCTGTACACTACCGCAGGCAGATACACATAAGGTACCCAAAACAAACATTATCAGCAACACTTTGCCCATAACTCATTCCTCCTGCATCAATAGCAAATGAGGCCCAAAAAGGGCCTCCTTATGGCATAAAAATATTAACCTTTTTGCATAGCTCTTACTACATCGTCAGTAATATCAACACCGCCAAAAACAACGGTATCTTTATGTACAACTACAGACAAACCTTTTTTATCAGCAATTTTTTGGATTTGCAGTTCAATATTTTTCAGAACAGGATCCATTAATTCTCTTTCTTTATTGCCAATACGTTCTTGAAGTTGTTTGTAATAACGTTGCTTTTCTGCATCACTCATAGTTTTGCTTTTTTCATCAAAATCTTTTTGAGCAGTAGCAATTTCATTTTGCATTGCAGTTCTTACGTTAGCAAGTTCCGGACTTTGGGAAACTAACATTTGATAATTTACTACACCAATAGCAGATTCTTTTGCTGCTGCAGACGCAGTACCACCAAAACCGCTTTGGGTTAAAGTCAATGCAAAGCAACCTAATACAAAAATTGCCGCTACAAACAAAGAAACTAATTTTACATTTTTCGGATTACGCAAATGTTGCATCATAATAAAAATACCTGCTTTCTTACACAAATATATAGTTTATTATATCAGTCTACAGTCATTCTTTCAATAAAAGCTATAAATTTCCTATAATTCTTAAATAAAATTCATCGCCACCGTAAACATATTCTGCACTTAAAAATTCGTGAATACGGTAACGGACACCATACTCATTTCGATTTTGATTAGCAAAATGTTCTGCACGCAACTTCCACTTAGGATTCAGATAATATTCCAATTTGTAATTATTTTCTCCATCAGGAACTCTTCTAATGTAAGACCAACCACTTTTACCCCAATAACGAGTATAACCTGCACCAAAAGTCCAATCCACATTATCAAGAGTAGCTTCTACCTCTCCGAAAACTTCTTCTTTAGGAGAAACAAACTTACCAATATGAGCTTTGCCAGACAAATTCTCTTCGCCTCTACCAATATCACCATAGCCTTCAAACCACACTTTGTATTTATCAGAGTTTATTAAAAACTCTATACTCATGTCAGCATCAGGAGTTATTGTGACTTGCGGTTTCAAATCATACTCTAGGATATCTTGCTCATTACGTAATTTTGACAACAAAAATTCTTCTATTTCTTGCTTTTGCCTTGCAACATAACTTACTGGTAAACCACGCAATTTATTACATTCATCAGCATACTTATGCTTTAACTTCATCAGTAAAATATTAGGTATGGCATCAGAACGCATGCTGTACTCTATATTACGAACTAATTGCCCAACAGGATAGATGACTACTTGTACTACAGTTTTTTTATGCTCATTAACAAGATCAACAGCCACCTTGAACTCTGGCAAAGCTTCTTCAACTTGTTGACGTACTATTTTGCGAAGCACACCATCAGCCCAATCACTGGCATCTACAGAAGCCCCCATAATAGTATCATTAAGTCGTTGTTTTAAATTTGGCAATTTGCTTTCCAACAACTCTGAAGTCTGCTCCTCAATACCAGAAAACTTCAAATCAACTTCTACATTTCTTATAGCAGCATTCCAAGGTCTAATCTTTAAAACAAGTTCAGATTCTTTATCTATGGTAAGTTCAGTACTTTGCAAATAGTAGCCTGTCAAAACACGGTCAGCAATATCAGAGAGCAAAGTTGCGTACTCCTGCTGTGCAGGCTTAATAGCTTCCGTATCTCGCTCAAGCAAAAGTTGCTGTGCAACAAGTTGCATACTATTACTCATTTTATTGAGCAAAGGTATACTTGTCCCACCAGTTATATCGACTACTTGCACATAAACTTGTTCTATTGGCATAGAAAAAGCTTGCTGCAATGGCAAAAAGCTTGTCATTGCAGCAAGAGTTAAAATCATTTTGGACTTCATAACAAACTCCAAATATTAGAATTGTCCACCAAAGCTGAAGTGGAATTTACCGCCTTCATCACCATAGCCATAATCCAGTTTAACAGGACCAAGGGGAGAATTGATGCGTAAGCCCACACCAAAGCTATTTTTAATCAAACCAAAGTCAAAATCATCTTGGAAACGTTTATCCCAAGCATAACCGTTATCGGTAAAGAGTACGCCTTGTACTTTCTTAACAATGGGGAAACGATATTCCAAAGTAGCTTTTACCATACTGTTACCACGGAATTGGTCATCTTCATAACCACGAAGAGTATCGCTACCGCCCATAGAGAAGCGTTGGCTAAGAGGCATATCGCCATCAGCGTAACCAGCGCCCAAGTTCAATGCCCAAACAGCTTCACCGCCGGCACGATAGTAGTAACGGTAATCAGCAGTAAATTTAGTAAAGTCAAAGTCGCCACCCATAAAACCAGCGTGTTCAATGCTGTAGGAAATACGTTTACCTTCATGCGGATCGTAAACATTATCACGGGAATCAAGTACACGACCTAAAGTAATAGAACGAGTCACGCCAAAGTTCTCTTTGCGACGTTCAGCAGCAGTTTTCGGATAATAATCTTTCATATAGCCAGAGGGACCACCTATACCATCAACCTTTTCACTAAACTGGGGTTCATAATATTGATCAGGATCTTTTTCGTAACCGTCTGCTTCCCCTTCATAGATGTCATCGCGGTTTTTAATAGTAATGTAGTTACTAATAAATTCACCTTCTGCACGACGGCTAAAAGTCAATTCTTGACCACGACGTTTTTTGTCGTAACGAGCAATTTCGTCACCATCAATATTGTAGTCAGCATATTCATTGGTGATATCGTACAAGTTAATGGTTGCTCTAGTTTCTTTGTCATCTAACCAAGGACGAGTATAGCTGAAGTCATAGTTCTTATTATCTTCGCCGCCAAATTCCCAACGGATATTAATAGCATCACCAATACCGCGGAAGTTTTTATCACCGATAGAAATCATACCAACAAAGCCGTCAGCACTGGAATAACCTGCACCAATACCAAAAGTACCGGTATTCATTTCTACTACAGAAACTTCTACTTCTACAGAGTTAGGTTCTTTACCAGGATTCAACTTCACGTTAACGTCTTCGAAGTAACCTAAGTTATAAATACGTTGCATACTGCGACGAGCATCTTTAGCATTAAAGGGTTGACCTTTTTTAAGACGCATTTCACGAGTAATAACATAGTCTTTGGTTTTTACATTGCCCTTAACTTTGAAGTCTTCTACAATACCTTCGTTAACAGTAAGATTCAAAGTACCGTCTTGATCCATGTGTACATCAGTTACACGAGCAAGAATATAGCCTGCTTGACGATATTCTTCTTCCAATTTTAAAACACGACGATTAATATCTTTTAAATTAACAACGGAACCTTCTTCCAAATTAAAGAGAGCATTAATTTTTTGTTTATCAATTACAGTGTTGCCAACAAGATTAAGTTTAGAATAGGTGGGATTTTCCAATACATGGTAAACAACTTGCACGCCTTCAGGAACTTCTTTAAATTCCGGACGCAAGTCATAGAACCAACCCATATCATAAATAGCACCTAAGTCTTCGCTTAAACCGATTTCAGTAAGTTCCATACCAGGTTTAGTTTTTACCACAGCAAGTACTTCTTCTTCACTGAGCACGGTGCTACCGATAACACTTTGTTTAGTAATAGTTTTACCCAAATATTGAGCAAGTTTGTTTTCAGGTTTTGCTTGAACCACTTCTTCTACCGGTTCAGCTTGAGGAACACTAACATTAGCAGCTTCTACTAAAACAGCAGCATTTTGAGCAACTTCAGATTGCTCTTGTGCAAAAACAGGTACTGCAAACAAAGCAGCTGCCAAACCTACTGTGAGAGGCTGTAACAAAAATCTCTTCTTCATCGAAGTCCTCCTAAATTTTATTTGGAATTACTAAGCTCCATCCTCGCAGATTGCACCAAACGACGCATATCTACTCCGGTTATGTCCACCTGCTGTCTGTTTTCTGCTTGCCCAGTAGCAGGTATATTATTTATCATTTTTTCACCAAAAACAGGAATGATGACAGTTTTTTTACCTTCCACAGTTGTCACCATTGTATCTTCTACCTTCGGAACAGGTGCCATGACAGTTTCTCCTTGAGCTTTTTCAGCCAAAACAATACTGCCATATGCATAATACCATCCGGCAAAACCAGCCAAAGCCAACATAGCAGCTACACACATAGCTAAAACGTGTCTACTCCAACTCCAAGGAACATCTTGTTTGCGACGCAAATTTTTTAATTCTGCTTCAGCCAACATTAAATCCAGTTCCCCACGCACGCCATTGTTATCCAAAAAGCTTTGTTCAGCATTTTCCAAACTTGTTTTGACGCTATGAATGCGTTGAAACACAGAACGTTTATTATGCACCACGCTACTACCCCTTTCTACAAAGATACATACAATCAAAATCCTATTTGGAAATGTTGTTTTACTCCTTGTTTTAGGCGATTAAATACAATTTTGAGCAAAATGGTACACCATTCTACGCATATCTATTCAATGATACTATTTCCATATAGTTTTTGTAAAGGAAAACTTATTTTTAAATTTTATTAAAATCATGAATAAAGCGAGACAACATACCTCGAATACGTCTAACGCCTTTTTTCTGCAATCGATAGACATGTCCGAGGCTGATATCAATAGCATCAGCTACCGATTGAGCAGTCTTATCTTCTAAATACATTCCTGTAATAACTTGTTGTTCTTTCTCCGGCAAACGCCCTAATGCCTGAGTTACTTTCTCATGCAACAACTGACGTTCTGCCAATTCTGTAGGAGATACTTGTACGGAAGCAAGAGTTTCACCTAATGTTAACCCACTCCCCAAATCCCCTTCTAAATATAAGGCTCCACTATTGGCCTTTTTCAAATAGTCCACCATGCTGCCCTTAATACGAAAGGAAGCGAACACGCTAAAGGCTACACCACGAGTATAATCATAGTTTTCTGCTGCTTCAAGCAAACCAACCATACCTTCTTGGATAAGTTCCATAGTATCTCCTTCAGGAAGCTGGAAGCTTATTGCTATTTTAAAAACTAAAGGTTGATAAGCAGTCATCAACTTTTTATGCGCCTGTAAATCGCCTTGTGCAACTCGTTCCCACAAAGCACGCTCTTCAACCGGTTCCAACAATTTAGTTTTACGCAATTCTTCCAAATAACCTTGTAGCATTATTCGCCCTCCCTTCTACTAAATTTTAATTAAAGCCTACCTTATATTCCAAGCCAAACCAATCTTCTGCCTTATCAGACAAGTCATAGCTTCTAGAATAAGTAACATTCAAACGTCTGTTAATATCGTACTGTCCAAAAATGCTCCTGTCAATACCGTCAAAGCTTGTAGTATAGCCAGCCATAAAGCGACTGCCTAAATATTTACTCAAAAGCAAATTATATTGGCTTCGCTCATCAGGAGTAAGTTCTTGCTTGCGATCTTTAGCACTTTCAAAACCAATACCGGAACGAACTTTACCAGTATAAATTCTAAATTGGTCCAACCCCAAAGTTTGTTTCAAGAGCATTTCCACGTCGCCTAAAACAGTCATTTGCAAACCTGCAGTCATTAAGTTTTGCATATCTTCACTAGTAACATCGTCGCTACCTGCAGTATCACGTTGCAACGTCAACATACGCACGATAGTATCCCTCTTCAAAGGAGGAGTACTACTTAATTGCAAATCCATTTCTTCCAAAGGACCTGTTACACGCATATAAATATCATAACGACTGAAACGTGCTTCAGATTCCAAATTAACATTTGGCAAGAAAGAGCCAGGAGTCAACCAATTAATAGAAGTGTTCTTCAATTTAAAAGGTGTACGCAAATAAGTGATGCTACCTTTATCAGCATTGATTCTACCCTCAATAACCGGGAACACAGTACTACCTTTAATGTGCATATCGCCACTAAGCCAAATATCGTATAAATACTTATTGAACAGGTGCACCTTGTCACCAAGTTCAATTTTTAAATCCATACCATAATTGCTACTTTCTTCCTCACTCATTTCAGGAATAGTAGGCATATTAACCAACACATCATCCAGCTTCACAGCACCTTTTATTAAAGGACGATGAGCTAACGGTGCAGGCAAATTGCCTTGCTTACGCGACATATCACGATATTCTTGAGGAAGAATTTCAATATTACTATTGATAATACCACTAAAGATTTCAGAAGCTAGCTCAGCATTTTCTGCAACAACTTTTAAGCTATAAGGTTCGTCAGTATCTTCCAATAAAGCATAACTGCCATTGGCAACAACTTTACCTTTACCTAAAACAGCAGACAAATCATTGAGCACTACATTTCTACCCTTAAATTCTACGTCTGCGTGAATCTTATCTATGATGGTATCTACATCAGCAATCTTTACTCTACCTTCAGGAATTTCTAGCTTACCAAAAACCAAAGGATCTTCCAACGTGCCTTCTAAAGATAAATTACCGTGGATATCGCCTTCGCCCAGTTCAATCATTTTGCTCAATGCAGGCAACATTGCCAAACGCGCATTAGAAAAATCAAAGTCAATATCCATTTGTGCCTTCGGATTACGACGGCGATCTTTTTCACGCAACAAATCTAAAGGAATATCGCCGGAAGCTTTAATTCCATAAATATCCTTGTTAGCAGACAGTTCTTCTAACTTAATGACGTCGTCATCAATAGACAATGTTGCTAACAGTTTATCTACGGTTACACCGGAAACGCTACCATTAGTAATAAGTAAATCAGCCTTACCAGTAGGATCAGAGAAAGTTCCTTTCAAATACATATTCAAATCCATCTCACCGGTAATCGGAGGAGGAGCAGTCATTGCCACAGTAACGATGGCGGGATTTGCCTTAACTGCATTCAAAGTCAAATCATAACGTTTTTCACGCAAATCTATGGCACCACCAGCATAGATAATGCCTTTATCCTTGATCTTTTCTTGTTCTTGTAAAATTACATCATCAATATGAAGAATGCCTTTTAATAACTTACCGTTTAATTGCATATGATGATAGTTAAGGTCATGAATCTTTACATCGTCTGCATCAATGGAAATATTAACACCACTGCCCTTGCCATTGGGAGCAAATACCAACTCACCTTGAGCAGTACCATCAACATTATAGTCCAATTTAGCCATACGCAAGATGCCGCCTAAATTACCCCATAAGGTTTGCACTTTACCTTGCATATATTTTTCATTAATGTTCAAATTCAAATCAGCAGTAAACAAACCGTAGTTACTTTCGTCATTAACATAAGGTTGTTTAAAGCGAATATCTAGTTTATTTTTTTCTCGACCGTTACTTTCCAAGTTACCGCTTATTTCACTTAAGCGTTCACCATTGACGAAGATTTCATCACTATCAACTTCACCTACAAAAAGCGGATACTCTAAATTTCCACTTAAATGACCATTAAGATTGATAAAACCTTGTAAATCCAAATCGCTAGCCATTATTGGCAGACGTTCCAAACTTACGTTATTTGCTTCCATTGTGAAGTCAAGATTTTGTTCTTTGGACAGAGTACCGCTAAGCATGACCTCAGCAGAAAGCGCTTTAATCAAAACATCACTTAAATCAAGTTGACCATTGTGATAATCATATCTACCTTGAACTTTATCCAAAAGAAAACCTTGAGCACTACCATCAGTAAGACATACTTGTCCGATAACTGTAGGATTGCTTACGCTACCTTTAACAGTCACTAAATTATCAACATTACCGGTAAGCTTGACTTCCGGTGCCGCAACTGCAATTAACGGTTCAGCACGAACGCCAACAGTTTTTAAAGAAATATCTACTACGGGTTCAGCACCTTGTAAATCAACACTGCCATTTAAAATATGTTGACCTTGCTTCATATTAGCAATGAAGTTGTTTACAGCAAGTACATTATTCCTCATGCCAATATGCCCACGAGCTTCCACAAGATTTTGTTTCATAACGTCAACCTTACGCAATTGAACGCTACCGTCAAATTCAGGAGAAGCTAAAGTACCGCCAATCTCAAATCCTGTAGAGCATAAACCAGTTCCTTCTTGACCAGCAAAACTAAAGAGTGGGTCAATAGGAAATTCTGCCATACGACCAACCAAATTTAAAGAAGAATCAGAACCAACAGCTCCTTTGATAACAACACTACCATTTTCGCCAGCCAAAGCACTGAAATGATCAATATTAAGGTTACCATCGTTGAAACTACCATCAAATCCTAAATTATGTACTTTTAAAGTACGCCAACTTAAATCGAAAGCATCGGCTGCAGCTTGTAATTTAACATGGTCGTCTTTAACATCTGCCAATAAGGCAATATCACCATTAATATTAATGGAATCCTCAGGCATATTAGGAATGAGCATCTTAATATTTTTTATGGAAGCATCTGCTAAAAAAGCTTTAACATTTTCTTCATAGCCGCCACTAAAAACAATAGTACCTTTACCGTAAGTAATCTTACCTTTGGCGGTAACTTCTTCCAAATTTTTCAAATTAGCTAAATCTGCTTTGCCTTCAACATCCAGTTTTTGTCCATCCACATTTAAAGACAAAGGTTTTAATTCGATAACGTTATCAGCAGCACTGATAGCACCATCAATTTGGAAATTATACCATTTGCCGTTCATAGCCATTTTGCCACGAACTGCATTCAATTTACCATCGCCATCAATTTGCACGCGCTTACCGTCATTATTCCAACGCAAATGCAAATCTTGCACTACTCCAGCACTGTCTTGAACATTTTCCAAATATTTAGCTGCCACTGCATATTTTTCTAAATTAATAGAGGCAGTTTTCAAACTAAGAGTACCAATACCATCTTTAGTAACTAAGCCTTGCAAATGAAGCTCGTCACCTTCTGCGTTCACATTAAGATTAATCCCAAATTGCGGATTCGCCCCGCCATTCACTTCGCCACTGACAGGCAAGCTCCATTTACCGCCGGGCATGGCTACGTGCAACAAACCATCCTTAACTTCCAACAAGCCATAAAAAGGTGTTTCAGTTGAATCGGAAGGTTTCAAGAAATGTTGCAGGTTCCATTGTTGTTTAGTATCCATGGTCAAGAAAACTTCCGGTTTAGAAAGTTCAATGCCAGCCAAAGCTTTTTCCACACCACCCAAAGCTAACCAAGGACGCAGGTGAAGCACAGTTTTAGGAAGCACTGCCACTTTATTTTGCACATTGTCTTTTACCACGACGTTATCAATTTGTACAGAAAGACCACCCTGCCATTTAACATCGCCAATTTTCACAGTGCCGTGAATATAATCCTGTGCCATAGTTTCAGCTACAGTGATAAATTGTTTTATGTAATTAGGAGCAACACTGGTTACAAAGCTATAGTAAGCAGTTACCAATGCTACAATGATTGCTATTAAAATGTTTCTCTTGTTAAGCATAACGTGCTCCAATCTAAAACTATAAATCAAATAAAAATACTTAGACTTTTATTCTTTCGACGCGGCACAGACACTTCCTTTTTTTATCTATGAACTTTCGGTAAATTTTTCATCAACATAACAAATATAGCTATTCTACAACACGAAAAAATTGACGATCCTTTGGAGATAAAATATCGTCGCTATTTTTCTAATCGTTGTCAGAATAGCTATATTTATTATTTATGGAGTTCTACCGAATATTGCGTAACACAGACACATTAAAACAGGTTGATGTAGAATATAGATTTCTAAAGAATGAGTGCCTGGCCAAGTGAAAAGTTTGTAGTTCCCACCAGTTAAAAGATACGTAAGGTTGTGTGAACGTATCCATGTAAAAAGGTACATTCCAAACCAGAATAAAAATATATGTGGTAAAAGCGGAACATAGTCCGAAGAATAAAAGTTGTTACTGTGAAATCCAAGAATAGCAAAACAATCTTGATACAACCATTCAGGATAGGAAAAGATTTTGCTGCCACAGAAGAACGCTCCACCCGAAGTAATATCCTTTGTAAGTACATAACATACTACGCTAGCCAACATACCACAAATTGCAGGCACACGTTGCAAAAAACTTTTTAGGAGCAAAGTCAGCCACATGGCACTACCAAAAAAGGTAAGTATACCGTAATAAATCACTTCACTCGGTGCAAAGAAAACTGTTACTAAAGTAATGACCAAACCTAAAATTTGTAGTTGCAAGCCACGTTTGAAAGTATTGCGCCCTAAAGCAAAGACCATCCCCGAAACTAAAACAAACAAACCACAGCCGTTACGTTGCCACAGTTGTACCCAAGTCTGATACGGCCAATCGGGGTTCAAACCATAGACAACGTACACATCGTATAGAAAATGAAAAATGATTACGTGATAGATAGCGAAGCCACGCAATGCGTCTAACAAAGATAAACGTTGCATACTTCGACACCCCTTTCCGTAATCATTCATCTAAATATTTTCCTTCTTTAATTTTCTTTTGTAGCCACACCAAGCGTAAGCTAAGTGCCGCAGCACAGGCGGTAATGCCAATGATTAAACTAATCCAATAAGCATCAGGTCCCCAGCCACAAACATAATCAAAATATAAACCTAAAGGTAGGGCAACTCCCCAGTAAGCAAACACACCCGCCCAAAAGGTTGCGTTCACGTCCTTATAGCCACGCAAAATCCCTTGGATAGGCGCCGCCACGGCATCAGAGAATTCCCACAAAATTGCATAGATGATAAAGTGCACAGTAATATCTACAACCTGAGGATTGCTACTGTAAATAAGTGCCACCTGTTCACGCCAAATATATTCCAACCCAACATAACAACAGGTACACAAAAGGCTCATCTGTAAACCAATGATAGTATAATCCTTCGCCATTTCAAAGCGTTTCGCTCCTGCTTCAACGCCAACAACAATGGTCAACGCCAAAGAAAAACTCAAAGGAACCATATATACTACTGAAGAAAAGTTCAGAGCCGCTTGATGAGCAGCAATAACTTCCGTACCAAACTTAGCTACCAGAAAAGCTACTACGCCAAAGATACTGGTTTCTACGAAAATGGACACACCCATAGGCACGCCAATCTTCAGATATTCTTTGAAAACTTCTTTTGCAGTCTTAACCTTATCAAAAAGATGATACTCCTTAAAATTAGGCAATCTCGTAACTACAAACAAGAACATCAAAAGTAAAATCCAAAAGGTTAACCCCGTAGCTACACCTGCACCAATACCGCCTAAACGCGGCAAACCAAACTTGCCAAAAATCAATATATAATTCAAGCAAGCATTAATAGGCAAAGCAAGCATATAAATTTTCATAGTCAGGTGAGTATAACCTAAAGTATCTACCAAACAACGTAAGGGACTTATTAAAAAGAAAGGTAGTATCCCAATCCCTACGCCTACAAGATACCAAGTAGCAACGTATTCAACGTCAGGTGCAAGCCCCATATAGCTTAAAAAGATAGGTGCAAAAATAATACCACTTAAAATTACAAGCAAGGCAAAAAAAGTACCAAGCATTAAACCGTGACGCACCACAACTTTAATCCTATCTTTCTCTCCTGCACCTAACAAATGAGCAATTAAAGGCATCCCTGCTAAAAGTACACCGTTAATACCAGTCTGCACAGGCATCCACAAATTACCACCAATGGCCGCACCTGCTAAATCCACATCACCCGCCTGCCCCGACATACTGGCATCAAAAAAGTACATGCCAATAATCGCAATCTGCGTACCAATTATGGGTAGCATAATGCTCAAAAGACGTCTAATCTTATCACGTTGCTCTTTTTGAAATAACTTCAACATTATTATCTTCCTAAAATTATTCTTCCTGTTCGGCAAGCTCTGACAAATACGCCCATCTATCCACCAATTGGTCAAGGCGTGCTTGCGCTTCCTCTTGTTTTTTAGTAAGCTCGTTTAATTTTACAAAATCACTGCCACAAGCATTAATCTCTAAACCAAACATTTTTATTTCAGCTTCAGTACGAGCAATCTCTTGGTCAATGTTTTGTAATTCCAAACGCTCACTATAAGTCATCTTCTTTTTATTGACAGGTTTAGGCTCTTCCTTCACCACAGGTTTATTAGCCTTTGCCACAGCAACTTGTTCTTCTTGCACAACTGCTTCGTAATCACTGTAACCACCATTGTATTGGCGTAAAATTCCGCCAGCTTGCAGTGCAAAAATTTTATTAGCAAATCTATCCAAGAAATATCTATCGTGAGATACAGCAATAACTGCACCTGCGAAATTATCCAGATAATCTTCCAAAACAGATAATGTAGGAATATCCAAATCATTGGTAGGTTCGTCCAAAATTAAAACATTGGGAGCAGACATCAAAACTCTCAACAAATATAAGCGTCGTTGTTCGCCACCACTCAATTTATTTACAGGTACCCATTGCAAATCAGGCGGGAACAAGAAGCGTTCAAGCATCTGTGCTGCGCTAATGCGAGTTCCATCTGCAGTATCAATGTAATTATTAACTTCCTTGATATATTCCAAAACCTTTTGGCTTGTATCAGGAAACTCACTGTGTTGGGAGAAGTATCCAATTTTTACAGTTTGCCCTACAGTCATAGAACCACTAGTAGGTTGCAGTTTCCCTGCAATAATATCCATCAAAGTAGATTTTCCTGCACCGTTAGGACCAACAATACCTACTCTATCATTACGGAGCAGAATATAACTAAAATCTTTAATATAGTCCACACCGTCGTAGACCATACCAATATTATTCAACTCAATAGTGGTTTTACCAAGACGACTGCTAACGGAAGACATCTCAAGATTAGCTTCCACTTGTACATTTTCCACTTCCGCCTTAATTTGAGCAAAACGTTCAACACGGTCTTTCTTCTTAGTACGTCGAGCTTCTGCCCCGCGACTAATCCAAGCTAATTCACGGCGATAAATGTTACGCAGCTTTTGTGCCGCAGAAGCTTCTGCAATACGACGTTCTTCACGTTTTTCCAGGAACAAGCTGTAGTTACCAACATAAAGATAACCTTGACCATTATCAATTTCCAAGGTACGATTTACAACTCTATCGAAGAAGTAACGGTCATGGGTAACCATCAAAAGCGCACCCTTACGTTTCAAAAGCTGTTGTTCCAACCAAGCAACAGTGCTGTTATCCATATGGTTAGTAGGTTCGTCCAAAATAAGTAAGTCTGACGGACGCACCAAAACACCGGCAAGAGCAACACGTTTACGTTGGCCTCCGCTTAATTCTTCCATCTTTTGTTGCAAATTAGTAATACCTAATTGATGGAGTACAGCCTTAGCTTCACTTTCCAATTGCCAAGCGTACTTGTTATCCATTTCTTGTTGCAGGTCGAGCAAAACTTTTTGCAGTTTCACATCATCAGGATGGGCAACAGCTTCTTCCACTGCAGTTTCATATTTGCGCAGTAAAACCATCAAAGGGGAATCACCTTTGAAGATTTGTTCCAAAACAGTTGCCTGCGGTTCAAAAGGAGGATCTTGAGGCAAGTACTCCATTACTACAGTACCGGGAATAATCATCTTGCCGCCACCAGCATCACGATTGGCTATCATCTTCAAAAATGTACTTTTGCCAGTACCGTTGACACCAATAATACCTACTTTATCCCCTTCTTCTACGTTAAAGTTTATATTTTTAAACAGAACTCTGTCCCCATAACTAAAGGACAAGTTTTCAGCACTTAAAATCATAATAAAAAGCCTGCTTTCTTTTGTAGTATTTCCATTATACCACAATCAAAAAGCAGGCTAAAGTTTTAGCAAATCTTCACTTGTAAAGCTTCGTTTTCTTCAGCAGCATCTTCCAAAACTGCCAACAGTTGCTTACCATACCAACCTAAATATTTTTCTTCAGTTACCTTTTTAGAAATAACAATTTCTGTGGGAACTGCAAGCTCTGTCAAACAGTCATGAAGTGCATCCAGATTCATACCATAGTATTCAGGAAGCTCCAAGGCTTGATGCAGATAGTTGTGCAAAGAAACCAAACTAGTCATTTTATTCAAATCTAATTTAATAGTACGCATAACTTCCTCCTAATATAACTTGGTAAAAGTTTTGTAATGGTCTCCAGTGTAATAAATAAGACCATCATTGGAATAAACTATGCGCTTGGCATTGCGATTACCTTTTACGTAATCAATGTCGCACTCACGATAGGTACGACCATTTTTCTTAGGCAGAATACCTTCATAGTTGCCAAATTTATCGCCGCCAATTGATTTACCGGGCGCAACTTTATCAAGAGTACCTTTAGTTTGCCAACCTAATTTTTGAGCTTCACCCTTAGTAATGTAATTGTGCGGGAGCTTTGCAAATTGGTTGATGTATGCAGCTACACGCACCTTATCAGTGTAAGCACCGCTTTCACTAATGCTAATCTTATTACTATTGGCTTTTTCTTGAGTTACAACTTTTTTAGTGGTTTGAGTTGTCTTTGCCTTAGTTTCAACTTGCGCAGTAACTTTAGCAGGAGCAGAAGTTTTTGCTTCCTTCTTCTCACCACCACAACCTACGATAACGCTCATAACGAGCATTAAGCTACACAAAAACGCTAGAATCTTTTTCATAATTCACTCTCCTCTCTAAAAATTTTCAGAATTGCTGTATTTCTAGATTTACTACCAGTGATATTTCTCGCCTCTACTAATCTTAAACGCCCTATAGATTTGCTCAATCAAAAGCAATCTAATCATTTGATGAGTAAAGGTCATTTTAGAAAAACTCAAAGCATAATCTGCACGCTTACGCAATGCATCAGTATAACCAAAAGCACCGCCAATAACGAAAGTTATATGGCTGTTTCCATTTAAGGCAAGAGCGTCAATCTTACTAGCCAATTCAGGAGAAGAAAGCTGCTTGCCAATAACATCCAACAAAATCACATAAGAATTTTCCGG
The DNA here is from genome assembly GCA_937901335.1 of uncultured Phascolarctobacterium sp. Taxonomy (GTDB): domain Bacteria; phylum Bacillota; class Negativicutes; order Acidaminococcales; family Acidaminococcaceae; genus JAHHUH01. The sequence goes on from CALCHC010000113.1 coordinate 31,395, forward strand.
GATTATTGCCAAAAGTCTTTGAGTTTCTTTCTCCAACACTTGTTCTTTTTCTGCAGGGGAAGGATTATCCGGCATTTTTTCTTCATTGATTGCTACGGTTTCTAATTTACAAAAGGGTGTTAATCTTTTTGTAAATTCATCAATACCAGCAGTCAAATATTTTTCTTTAATCTTGCCAACGCAAGCAATTGTTATCTTCACATCAATATCCTTTCGGTATCTCTTGCAAGGTTACGGTTTTAGTTATTTCGCCACCACTACGCATGATTACAACTTTAATTTTATCGCCAACTGCGCATTTAGCAATCAATTCACGCAAGCCCTTAGTAGTAGTAACTTTTTCACCATTGAATTCCAAGATTACGTCACCAGCTGCAATACCAGCTTTAGCTGCCGGACTATCCTTAACAACTTTGGCAATAAATACACCACCATGCAAATCAATTTCAAAACCGAAACGGTCTGCAACTTCTTTATCAATCAAGGATGCACCCAAGTACGGTCTTGCTACGCGACCTTTATCAGCAAGTTGATCCAAGATAGGTTTCGCAGTATTGATGGGGATTGCAAAACCAATGCCTTCTACACCACTCACCGCAATCTTAGCACTGTTAATACCTACAACTTCGCCATCCGCATTTACCAATGCGCCACCACTGTTACCAGGGTTAATAGCTGCATCTGTTTGGATAAGGTTAAACTTACGCTCGCCAAGCTCAATACTACGATTCAAAGCACTAATTACACCAGCAGTAACACTACCACGAAACTCCAAGCCAAGAGGATTACCAATAGCAATTGCAGGTTCGCCAACTTGCAAGGCATCGCTGTCACCAAAGGTTGCTACCGGTAAATCTTTTTCTTCAACTTGAACAACAGCAAGGTCAGTAGCAGCATCTTCACCAAGCACTTTACCTTTTACTGTACGACCGTCAGTAAGGCTTACAATAATTTCAGACGCACCTTCTACAACGTGGTGATTAGTTGCAATTAAACCATTTTTAGAGTCATAAACAACACCGCTACCAGTGCCGCGTTCTACAAATTTTACGCGATTAAAGAAGTCACGCACATACGCTTTGTTAGTAATACCAACAACTGCAGGGCCAACTTTTTTCGCAGCAGCCACAATGGGAGTATTGCGGGCAGAACTTACTTGTTGTTCCACAACTACAGGTTTCTCTTTTGCAGGCGCAGCTTTAGTCTTATTATCACCACAACCAGCAGCAATCAGCACTGCCGCACCAAGCAAGCCACACATAAAAATGTGTAAGCCTTTTTTCCAAAAGCTTTTGTTCATATATCTCACTCCTAACTTTTAATAATCTTTTACTATCCTATCCTGCGCCGCCACTATGATATGCGCTTCATTAAAAAGTGAAGCTCCGTCCAAAATATTACGTACCGTATCTAATGCCAAACGGGGCAGATTATTTTCTTGACTTAAATGTGCCAGAATAATATTTTCCGGAAGTCGTGGCAAATGTGCCAAAAGCCAACCAGCACTTTCGTTAGACAAGTGACCACGCGTACTTAAAATTCGTTGCTTCAAATGAGGCGGATAAATACCATTCTTAAGCATTTCCACATCGTGATTAGCTTCCAAGATAATAGTGTCAGCGTCTTCTGCCGCTTGCCTTACCGCAGGAGTTACAAAACCGGTATCCGTAATGTAGGCACACTTACTACCATTACATTTAAAAACATAACCGTGAGGGTCAACAGCATCGTGAGGAATTTCAAAGCTGTTAATTTCTACCTCACCACACTTCAAAGCGCCACCAATAATGCGACAGTTGCGACGTTCAATCTTAGGTTCTTTACTTAAGATAGCACGCCAAGTAAGTTCACTGCTATAAATTGGCACAGTATGTTTTTTCGTAAAGGTAGCTAAACCTTTAACGTGGTCAATATGTTCATGGGTAAGAAATATGCCATCTAAATCCTCTACGCTAAAACCAACTTCATTTAAACGGGAAGTAAGCATCTTGCAGCTAATACCCATATCTACTAAAAAATTTTGCTTACCAGTGCTAATCAAGGCAGAATTCCCTTTACTACCACTGGCCAACATCGTTACCTTAAACGCATTCACTTGGGCAATCCTCCGCCCATAGCTTTTGCTTCATCTTCACAAATGGCAACGCCTGCACTAGTACCAATCCTATCTGCACCAGCAGCAATCATTGCTTTTGCTGTTTCATAATCACGAATACCGCCTGCAGCCTTAACGCCAATTCCATAGTGTTTAGCTTCTCGTGCCAAAATTTCTACATCGTGTAGTGTTGCGCCACCTTTGCTAAAGCCAGTACTGGTTTTTACAAAAGCTGCACCACCTTTGGCAACAAGTTCACAAGCCTTAACCTTTTCTTCATCAGAAAGCAAGCAGGTTTCAATAATAACCTTTACTGCATAAGGCTTAGCAGCTTCTACGACAGCAGCAATATCTTCTACTACACCATCATAATTACCGCTTTTAAAGGCCGACATATTCATAACCATATCTACTTCATCAACGTGGTCTTCATCTACAGCAAGCTTAGTAGCTAAAGCTTTTACTTCGCTTCTATCTGCGCCCAAAGGAAAACCAACAACGGTTACAATCTTTACGTCCGTACCAGTCAGTAAATGACGTGCTAAACCAGCGTAACAGGTATTTACGCACACGCCACCTAAATTATATTCTTTAGCTTCTGCACACAACTTCATAATGTCCGTAACAGTAGCTTCCGGTTTCAAAAGAGTATGTTCCAAATATTTAGCAATACTCATCACAACAACCTCCCATTCATCTATGTAAAAACATTCAATACTTATCCATTATGTTTATTATAACAAATTTACTGCATACCTTTGTAGCAAATTCGTAAAAAGCACAAAAAACTGCCCCATTAAAAATGAGGCAGTTAAAAACTTCGTTTTTATTTTTCTACTTTTACTTCGTGGGGGAACTGCATCGGCACGCCAATAGCATTTTCCAAATTAGTTTTGGAAATATTGTAATCGTATACAGATTGCAGATAGTTGGTTTGCGCATTGGTCAAAGCAACTTGTGCGTCCAATACGTCGGTGTTAGTACCAACGCCTGCTTGGTAGCGCAATTGAGCAATACGATAATCTTCTTCTGCTTGAGATACTGCTACTTCGGTAGTGCTAATACGTTTTTCAGCTTCACGCAAGTTCAAGTATTGGCTACGTACGTCAAGCATTACAGCATCGATGGTATCACGATAGGTTTCTTCAGCACTGAAGTATTTAGCTTCAGCAGCGTGAGCTTTGGAGCGAGTAACGCCAGTATCGAAAATGGTTAAGCTAACATTCACGCCAGCGCTCCAAGTACTTTCTTCATCAGCAGCCCAGTGACCATCTTTGGTATCCCAGTTTTGGGTAGCAAAAGCACTGATTTGCGGTTGATAGCCACTACGAGCAGCTCTTACTTGACCGCGAGCAGCTTGCACGCCTTGCTTAGCTTGTTCCAGTTCAGGGCGGTTTTTAGATGCATATTCTAAGCAATAGTTCAAATCCTTATCATAAGGAACATAGCTCAAAGTATCTTCCAAGAAAAGATTGGTTTCCAAGGGCAAGCCAATGATTTTATTGAAATTAGCTTCTGCCAAATCGTAAGCGTTTTCTGCCTTGATAAGATTTTGTTGAGCGTTGGCAAGTTCTACTTCACTGCGCAATACGTCAACTTTAGCAACAACACCAACATCGTATTGAGCTTTTACATTTTTAAGATGTTCTTCAAGACGAACTACAGATTCTTTACTAAGTACTTGCATATCGTCAGCTTGAAGCACAGCAAAATATCCATTGGTAACAGTAGCACGCATATCGTTGTAAGATTTTTGCACGCCAACAAGAGCAGATTTGTAGCCTGCTTTAGCACTCATGATTTGACCAGAGAGCGCACCACCAGTATATAAGAGCATAGTAGCAGTTACGCTGTTGGAATATTGGTTACCAATTCTTGCTTTACCATTACTAGTTTGCTTAACCATATCATACCATTCTTCAGTCATACCACCACGGGTTGCACTTGCACTACCTTTAACAGTAATCCAACGGCTAGCACGAGCTGCGTTCAAAGAAGCACGAGCCGCATCTTTTTCAAAGTCTGCAATTTTAATAGCAGGGTTAGTTTCAAAAGCACGAACCATAGCTTCTTGCATGTTCATTTGTACTACAGGAGCTTCAGCAGCTGCTTGAACTTCTGCATTTGCTTGTTCTTCCGCAGCAAACGCAGATTGGCACAACATCATAGTAATAGCCGCAGAAAGCATCAATAAACGTTTGCTTAATTTATTTTTAGACATCTTATAAACCTCCAATCAAGCTGACTAATCAGTCAGTATTAAAATTATATATTTTTTCTACCTAAAAAGTCAAATGGAAATTTAGAAATAGCTACGCATGCCTACGTAAGTATCGCTCCTATTACCTTTCACATCCATACTTTCACCGTAAAGAGAAAGGTTATCAGTCACGCGAACTTCCCCGCCAACACGCAGTTTGGAGTCGTCAAAATCATATAGTTGAGAATAAACTCTAAAGCTTTTACCAAAATCGTAGCTTAAGCCCACACCAAACTCACCTTGCATAGCACCCATACTTAAACCTGCGTTGCCATGATATTTAGTAGCGATAAAATCAAATTTATTCTTCTCACCAACATCATAGGCGCCCATATAAATGGTACTATCTTGAGACGGCGTCAAGGTTACGCCAAGATTACTACGCCAGTCGCTATCTTCAACAGTAGAAGAAACATCCATGCTTAGCCTGGCATCGCTGACAGTGCCTAAAAGTTTATTGGCTCTGCCACTTGCTTCTTTAACATTAATAAGAGTTTCCTTCAATGCACCCTCAGTTTCAGGGTCAGAAGCAACGTTTTCTAAAGTCTTTGTAATATGATCAAAGCGTTCTGTAATAGCTTTCATATTAGCAACAATATCTGCAATGTTTTGACCAGTAGCGCCTTTGTTATCTACACCAGCCATTAAGCTTTCCATATGTGCAGAGATGCCATTCATGCGCACGGTCATTTCTGCCATTTGCTTAACCATGGTATCTAAATTTTGTTGATTAGCCGCAGAAACATCTGCCATAGTTTTAGTGATAACTCCCATATTTTTAGAGATTTCACTCATATGTTTAATAGTTTCGCGCATTGCTTGTTGAGTATCTCTGTCACCAAAGATATTTTGCATTGCATCACCAGATGCAGCAAAGAACTCTTCCATACCGCCACCAGGAATACCTTTAACAGTACTACCTTCACCAATATGACCTTGCTCGAATTTTTTAGGAGGTACTACGTTAACGAACTTTTCCCCCATAATCCCATCAGAACCAATTGTGAAAATTGCTCCTTTAGGAATCTTAATATCTTTACTAATTTCTGCAATAACTGCTACTGCATTGGGTTGTACGTTGATATCTTTTACAGTACCAACTTTTACACCTGCGTAACGAACTACGTGACCAGGCATTAACCCGCTTACTTGAGGATAATCAATTTGCAGTTTGTAGCCATCATTACCAAAAGTAAATGCACCCATAAAGGTGATGATGCCAGCCAAAATTGCAGCACCACCTAAGGTAAATGCACCTACCTTAACCTCACTGCTACCCATTTAAATCCTCCTTCTTCAGTTCCTGCCCGCTGATAAATGCGCGTACCACAGGATTACTAATATTCTTAATCTCATCGACTGTTCCTACTTGAACAATCTTTCCATTATATAGCATAGCGATACGATCCGCCGCCATAAATACGGATTCCATATCGTGAGTTACTAAAAGTGAAGCAATGCCTAAACGCTGCTGAGTTTTACGAATTAAACGACTGATGGTCATTGTCATCACGGGATCAAGACCCGCAGTAGGTTCGTCGTAAAAAACTATTTGCGGTTCCATTGCTAAAGCTCTTGCCAAACCTACACGCTTTTTCATACCGCCACTAAGTTCTGCCGGCATCATTGCTTCTGTGCCGGGCAACCCTACCATTTCCAAAAGTTCCGTAACCCTTGACTGAATTTCTGCCTCCGGCAAATTGAAATGTCTGCGTAAACCGAAAGCTACATTCTCACCAACTGTAAGAAAATCAAACAAGGCAGAATATTGGAAAACTACACCCATGTGCTTACGAAGTTCATCCCATTGGGATTCATCGAAGCCATTTGTTTCCTGACCTTGAATAATGACACTACCAGATGTCGGTTTTAAAAGACCTGTCATTACTTTTAAAACCGTACTCTTGCCAGTACCAGAAGGCCCGATTACTGCCAAAGTTTCTCCGGGATACAGGTCTAAATCTATTTCATCTAAAACGACTTTACTACCAAAAGCAATTTTAAGTTTGCGTACTTTAATTACTGGTTCATTATTAGTCATAGCGCAAACTCCTTAAACATATAACAAGATGGATAAAAAGTAATTAGTAATAAAAATTAAGATAATGGACAGTACTACGGAAGCAGTAGTAGCAAGACCAACGCCTTCCGCACCGTTAGGAGCATTCAATCCTTTGTAGCAACCAACGATGGCTATAATAGCACCAAAGACGGAGCTTTTAATCATACCGCCGACCATATCGTAAGTTTCTGCCAAAACCTTAATAGAGTTTTCATAAGTAAAAGTGCTAATACCAGCATAGAAGTGGGCAACAATCCAACCACCAATATTGCCAATTAAGTTGGCAAACACAACCAGTACAGGCATCATTAAAACAATAGCGATAAAACGAGGCACTACCAAGAAGCTAACAGGATTCGCCGCCATTACGCGCAAAGCATCAACCTGTTCTGTTACCTTCATTGTACCAATTTCTGCAGCAATGGCAGCACCAATTCGACCTGCAACCACTACACCTGTCAGTACAGGAACAAGCTCACGGGACATAGCAATGGCAACAACGCCACCTACAGAATCAGCGGCACCAAAGCGAACAAATTCTTTCGCCGTTTGTACGGAGAATACCATACCTGTACAAAGAATAGTCATAAGTACGATGGGTAAACTATCCGCACCTAAAAGTGCCATTTGACGGAATACTTCTTTCATATCAGCATCCTTCAAACGCTTAAGAGTTTCCATAAAGAGAATGCTCATACGTCCGGTAGCAGCACAACCATTTATAACGTTTTTACCTATTGTTTGGCATAGCTTTTGAAACATAACTACCTTTTCAACCTCTATTGTTTTTCATCCTAATTATACAATAAAAATATGGCTTTTTCTTGACACTTCTGATTATTTATCCACGTGCAAAGTAATTTCCTTGTCACCATCGATAATAAAATCAAAAGCTTTCTTTTGTTTGTAAGGACTGCCTTGCAACATTCCTGCCAAACCTGCTTCGGGCATATTCTCTGCTTTCATGGCAGAAGGAACTCCGGAAGCCAAATCTATGATAAGCTCATTATTTTTATCAGCTTCATTAAACTTCTTGACGAAATCATTTAAAGAAACTTTAGTTTCTTTTTCTTTAACAGGCATGCCTTCTTCCTGTTGTTTGCGTAACAATTTTTGCGCCCAAGCTAAACTGCTACCACCACGCACACTTAAAGGCATTTTGCCACCGGGATGATTTTTCGGAACAGTGAAGTAAGCAGTCTTAGTAAATTCCTTACCACGATAAGGCTTCAAGGTAACTTCAAAAGGAACCTTGTCCCCCGGTTTCACATCACGTTTAGGAGTGCTTACTTTAGTGATTTCTGCAACTTGAACTTCGTCGGTAAGCTCTGCGTTCACAGTGATTCCGTAAATATCGATAGCTTCAAATTTATTTAGGCTCAAAATATTAGCGGCTTCTACCATTTCAAAATTAATTACATTAGCTAAACCGCTAGAAGCATAATACATATTTTCTCTATCAATAGTAACTAGTTTATTATCTTTATCCTTGCCACTAATTTCAAAATGCAAACGAGCAGTACCGCCACCTTTTCTATCCATGGTTTTAGTAACGGTGTTATAAACTGCTGCATCTAAAATAGCAGGCACAAGTTTTTCATCTTCAATGATATTCACGCGTACAGCAGTATTTTGACCACGAGCAACATCACTTACAGAAACGAAAACAGGAATGGAAGCAGGAGCTTTACCTTCCTTGCCACCAATACCACTTGCTCTATCTTGGGTGAAGCTACCAATAACTTCGCCAAGATTGCCAACTTTATAGCTGCTTTGGAGATTGGGAATACAACCTAAAACCCAAACCTTGTTCATAAAGAAATTACATTCGCCACGTTGCATAAAGGGATGACCAAAAGCAAGCACATTGCCCTTATCATCAACCCAGGTTACAGTTCCTAAAGCGCCAAGGGTTAAATCGCCTTGCATGATGGACGCACCAACAGCACTACCAGCTTCAAGCTCGCCTACATTTTCAGTGCCTGTGCCACCGCCAACAGTAGCTTCTAAACCTAAACCTTGCAAACGTTCTTGCAAATATTCCATACCCATCGGGGTAAAACCGCCTGCCAAAAGGCCTGTGCTTTTCGGAAGCCAGTCACCACTTCTGGATGCAGGAGTATCTAACAGTTTGAGCATATTATGAATAGGAGTCAAGAAGCAGTAGTGAGGATCATTGAAGGTTTTACCAAAAGCAACTGCACCAACTAAACGACCGTCAATATAAACAGGACTACCGCTCATTCCTTGGGCAACGCCACCAGTTTTTTCAATCAAGTCACCATAAAGACGCACTAAAATACTGTGCCCTGCAGCTTCACTGCCAGTTACACCTATAACTTCTACGTTAAATTCTTCAATTGTATCGCCTTTGATTACTGTTTTACCAATACCTTGCATCCCTGGTTTCAAATCTTTTATGGGCATTAACGGCACATTAGCAAATGCTACACAAGTAAAGCAGCACAGCAATAAACCTAAGATAAATCCTTTAAACTTCATATTTGCTCCTAACTCTATATATCGCAAAACCGGCGGGACTAGCCACGCCGGTTTATTAGTCTACTATATTAATATTATACAACTAAACAAAAGCGTTTACAAGCAATCAATACTTAGGGAACAAGCCAAGCGCCATACTTACAGGACGTTCCCAACCATCGGAAGGTTTGTTGACGATTTCACCATTAATTACCATTACACTGGAACCGCCGCCGTCAAGATTAACAGCATCCCTTGCACCTAAACGCAAGAAATAAGTAGCAAGTTCTTGCAATGTCAAGCCTTTGGAATTAGTGCTACGACCATCAACGACGAGAACGAGGACTGTACCATCCTGTTTCAAACCTATGGCAGTACGAGGAGCACGACCAATGGCAATGTCCCTAGCAATACATTCTTCTTTGCTACGGACATTAACCTTACCAGCTTCCAAAATCAACGGGCCACCGCCTACAACTATGGAAGCTTCGTTAGCAGCAGGAACATTCAATTCTTGCACAAGATTTACTTCATCGCCTACCGCAATACCACGCAGTAAATACTTATTAGCCAAACCATGAGCAGATACAACTACAGTTCCAGGTTCAATTGTCATATTCCCTTTATTAGAAACTGCAATTACTTTACCATCACGAATTTTAATTTCGCGACCCCATTGGTTTGTCTTGGTGCTTTTTCCATAGTATTCATTGAAAAGAACTACATCTTCTGCAATTCTGGCACGATTCATCCCTTTGATAGCAAGCTCTCCGCCTTTGAAACGCAGTACGCCATTATAAGCAACATCTTTCACAATGAATCGAGACTTGCCATTATCTACATAAGCGCTTCGCGGAGTACTGTCCACGCTCATAAAATTACCTTTATCTTTAGTTACGCCAATAACCCAACCATCTCTATCAAAATAGGAAGCGTTCACAGCAGCCTTTAACTTGCGACGAGCTGCTTCACGAGACAAGTAACCTCTGCCATTGTAAGCACCTGCTGCAGAAAAAGGACGTAATTCAAATTTAGCTTTAGGCGCTACGCTTAAAAGGCAAGCTTGAATTTGCGTACCATTCATTTCATCTTGAATGTAGGTATAGGTAACACCTTTTGCCAAAACTTTTTCCTGTTTCAGCAATTCAATACGATACACATCAATTACCAAACGATTAGGTTCAGTGTATTGTAAAACTTTGTATTGGCAATCTTTAAGCATATTAATTGTAAGTTGGCTGGAATTTCTTCTGGTTGGTACCAATTGAGCAGAACGTACAATATTATCTTTTATTGCCATATTGATTTGTTTTGTTCCACTTTTGGGAAGCTGAATAACGAGCTTTTTACCAGTTTGTTCAACCTTATATGCCACAGGTTTCTCGCTATCCAAAACGAAACGTACACGTGCAGGACTTACGCTACTACGCATATTAGTTATTGGAGCTGCGTACACAATGGATACGTTTGCTATTACCAGCATTACTACTACCAATGCTTTAAGTAAATTCTTACAAATCATTTTGTATCATTCCTAATTTAAAATTTATCTGCTTTTAATCATTAATTTGAATGCAATAAATTTTGCAATTAATTAATACTTCAAAACCACATAAAGGGACTACTCTTTCGAATAGTCCCTTTAAATCCATTATTTAAACAAGATTAGAAGAAGTATAAATAGTACCGGGGTGCAGTTTATCAAGGCTTTGCAATGCTTTACCAGTACCAACTGCTACGCAATCCAACGGATTTTCTGCAATGTGAATATCAATGCCGGTTTCAGCTTGCATAATTTCAGCCAAACCATCAAGAAGAGCACCGCCACCAGTCAGATAAATACCATTATCTACAATGTCAGAAGCAAGTTCAGGCGGGCATTTTTCCAAAACGCCACGTACTGCTGCAATCAAGGAAGCAACGGAATCTTCCAATGCATTACGACAATCAGCAGAAGTTACGCTGAAAGTAGTGGGCAAACCAGTAACCATATCACGACCACGTACTTCGATAGCAGTATCGCGACCATTTTTAGAAACGGTTGCTACAGTCAATTTGATTTCTTCTGCAGTACGTTCGCCAATCAATACGTTGTGAACACGTTTTACGTGACGCACGATGCATTCGTCAAAATGGTCACCGCCAATACGAACGGAAGAACTTACAACAATGCCACCCAAGCTCAATACTGCGATATCAGTAGTACCACCACCAATATCAACAACCATATTGCCACGAGGCACAGAAATATCAATGCCTGCACCTAAAGCTGCAGCCAAAGGTTCTTCAATCAAATAAGTTTTAGAAGCGCCACCTTGGGTAGTAGCTTCCATAACTGCACGTTTTTCTACAGAAGTAATGCCAATGGGAACGCAAGTCATAACACGGGGTTTAAAGAACAGGCACTTACCTGCTACTTTTTCAATTACGTGTGCCAAAAGTTTTTGAGTAATAGTATAGTTAGCGATTACGCCTTCTTTGAGGGGGCGAATAGCAACAATGTTTCCGGGAGAACGGCCCAACATTTCGCGAGCAGCATCACCAACAGCCAAAACTTTGTTGCGAGCTTTATCAATAGCTACAACGGAAGGCTCTTTTAAAACTACACCTTTACCTCTAACAAACACCAGAATATTAGCAGTACCTAAGTCAATACCGATATCCATGCTTTTAAACATTTCGTTTATCTCCTGTCTTATACATCAACGCGCTCAATGTCTGCGCCCAAATTCTTCAACTTTTCTACAATATCTTCGTAGCCACGATCAATATGATGTAAATCGCCAATGCGAGTTTCACCTTCAGCCACAAGTCCTGCCAAAATCATTGCAGCACCTGCACGCAAGTCAGTAGCACGCACATCGCAGCCTACTAATTTAGCAGGGCCTTCGATATTTGCACTGCGGTCAGCAGTAGTAATAGTTGCACCCATACGGTTCAACTCTTCAACATGCATAAAGCGATTTTCAAAAACTGTTTCTGTAACTTTACTATTACCTTCAGAAACAACCATCATCGCCATAATTTGTGCTTGCATATCAGTGGGGAACCCAGGATAAGGCAAAGTTTTAACGCTTACACCTTTCAGTGTTCCGTTACCAATAACACGCACTTTATCAATATCTTCCTCAACGATTGCACCTGCTTCACGAAGTTTAGCAATCAAAGGTTTTTGATGTTCAGGAAGAACATTATCTACAATAACATCGCCACCGGTCATGGCAGCAGCAATCATATAGGTACCAGCTTCAATACGGTCAGGAATAATAGTGTAATCTGCACCATGAAGTTCTTTTACACCTTCAATGCGAATTACGTCAGTACCTGCACCACGAATCTTAGCACCCATTTTATTTAAATAGCTGGCAAGCGCAACGATTTCAGGTTCTTCAGCTGCGTTTTCCAAAATAGTAACGCCTTCTGCCAAAGCTGCAGCCATCATTACGTTTTCAGTAGCGCCAACGCTAGGGAAGTCAAAATAAATGGTAGCACCTTTCAGGCCATTAGGAGTGGTAGCTTCAATGAAACCATCTTGTTGATCAAGAACAACACCTAAAGCTTCAAAGCCTTTCAAGTGAATATCAACAGGACGTGCACCAATTGCACAACCACCAGGCATATAAATACGAGCCTTACCCATACGCGCGAGGAGAGGTCCCATTACAAAGAAGGACGCACGCATATTGCGCATAAGTTCACAGGGAGGTTCGTAAGATTCTACCACAGTACTATCTATATCTAAGCAATTCTTTTCTTTGCTTTCTACTTTTATACCTAAGCTTCTTAACACTTCGCTGATGGTACGCACGTCTTCCAACATAGGTACTTCATCGAAATGACTAGGGGAAGTACCCATAATAGATGCAGCAATAATCGGCAGAACCGCATTTTTTGCGCCACTGGTTTTTACTGTACCTACAAGGCGTTTACCACCTTTAACAATCAATTTTTCCAAAGTAATCCTCCTGCCGGTTTATCATCTACCTAATCTTTGACGGTCAGCAAGAATGTTATAGTAAGTTTCTTTTTCCATCAATTCACGGCGAATAAGTTTCTTCTTTTCTTCATCGGTACATTCTGCCAAGCATTGGCGCAGGTACGCAATGTCCTGTTTCAAGTGCAGCATAGAATTACCAGTCAAGCTATCAATAATATCGGACATATTACGCCCTCCTTAAAATTGTACTCATCTATTGATTATAGCAAATTACACTGGTAAATTACAATAAAAAAATAAACCCCGCCTCTTTCGAGACGGAGTTTTGTTTGGCATTGTAATGTATTACTTTTTGCCGAGAGCTTCGGTAACACGCAGACGCATCATAGCTTTTTTCAAAGCATATTTAGCACGATCTACGTCCAGGTCTTCGTTCTTACCAGCAAGACGAGCAGTAGCACGTTCTTTAGCAGCATTTGCACGAGCAGCGTCGATGTCTTCGCCAGGTTCTGCAATGGTAGCCAATACGGTGCATTTGTTGTTTTGCATTTCTAAGAAACCGCCGCATACAGCGAAAACTTCTTCTGCGCCATTAGCGAGTTGAATTTTCAGCGGAGCTACGTCCAAAGTTGCGATTACGGGCAAGTGATTAGCTTTAACGCCCATACCGCCAAGGAGAGTACGGAAACCAACATAAGTTACTTCGTCAGAAACAAAAAGCATCTTATCCGGCGTTACAATTTCAAAAGTAAACGGAGTTGCCATTATTAAGCCTTCATGGTTTCAGCTTTAGCAATCGCGTCTTCAATGGTACCTACCATGTAGAAAGCGCCTTCCGGCAAATCGTCATGTTTGCCTTCGAGGATTTCTTTAAAGCCGCGGATGGTTTCTTTCAGCGGAACATATTGGCCGGGGGTACCGGTAAATTGTTCAGCAACAAAGAATGCTTGGCTGAGGAATTTTTGAATTTTACGAGCACGAGCAACGGTCATTTTGTCGTCTTCGCTCAATTCTTCCATACCAAGAATTGCGATAATGTCTTGCAATTCTTTATAACGTTGCAGAATAGCTTGTACGCCGCGAGCAACGTTATAGTGTTCTTCACCGATTACCAGCGGGTCGAGAATACGGCTGGTGGAGTCGAGCGGGTCAACTGCCGGATAAATACCAAGCTCTGCAATTTGACGGGAAAGTACGGTGGTTGCATCCAAGTGAGCGAAGGTGCCTGCCGGAGCCGGGTCAGTCAAGTCGTCCGCAGGTACATATACTGCTTGTACGGAAGTGATGGAACCGGTTTTGGTGGAGGTAATACGTTCTTGCAATGCACCGATGTCGTTTGCCAAAGTCGGTTGATAACCTACTGCGGAGGGCATACGGCCGAGCAATGCAGATACTTCGGAACCTGCTTGGATGAAACGGAAAATGTTATCTACGAAGAGCAATACGTCTTGGCCGCCAACGTCACGGAAGTATTCTGCCATGGTCAAACCGGTCAAGCCTACGCGCATACGAGCTCCGGGGGGTTCGTTCATTTGGCCGTATACCAACGCAGTTTTGTCGATAACGCCAGATTCTTTCATTTCGCACCACAAGTCGTTGCCTTCACGAGTACGTTCGCCTACGCCTGCGAATACGGAATAACCACCGTGAGCGGTTGCGATATTATGGATAAGTTCCATAATAATAACGGTTTTGCCTACGCCTGCACCGCCGAACAGACCGATTTTACCGCCCAGTGCATACGGAGCGATAAGGTCTACTACTTTGATGCCGGTTTCTAAAATTTTAGTAGAAGTTGCCTGTTGGTCGAAGCTCGGAGCCGGTCTGTGGATAGGCCAGTATTCAGATGCTTCAACTTTGGTGTCATCATGGTCTACAGTTTCGCCAAGCACGTTAAAGATACGGCCCAATACGCCAGGACCTACGGGTACGGAGATCGGAGCGCCGGTATCTACAGCTTCCATACCGCGAACCAAACCGTCGGTGGAGCTCATTGCAACGGCACGAACTACATTGTAGCCGATGTGTTGCATAACTTCAGCAGTCAGATGAATTTCGGTTTTGCCGTCATCAGTCTTACCGTCGATTTTGATTGCGTTCAGGATAGCGGGCATGCTTTTAGGAGGAAACTCGATGTCAACAACAGGGCCAACAACTTGTACGATTCTACCTGTATTCAAGGTTTTAGCCTCCCTATTGGATTATATTAATTAGTTTTGAGCTTGCTTCAATGCTTCTACGCCGCCAACGATTTCGTTCAGCTCGCGAGTAATGCCAGCTTGACGTGCCTTGTTGTAAGACAGTTGCAGGCTGGATACCAGCTTAGCTGCGTTGTCGGTTGCAGAGGACATTGCAGTCATACGAGAGCCCAATTCACTGGCAGCAGATTGTACCAGTGCAGCATATACTACAGTTTCTAAGTATTTCGGAGCAAGGACTTTGAGAGTTTCGTCTTCGCCAGGTTCAAACATAAAGCTTGCTTGAGCTTTGTCATTTTCCTTAGCAGGCGGTTCAACCGGAAGGATTACTTCGCTGGTGGGGATTTGAGACAATGCAGTTTTGAAGATGGTGTAAACAATGTTCAATTTATCGAAACCTTCAGAAGCGAAAGTTTTGATAGCGTCTTGAGCAATTGCAACAGCATTTTCATAAGTCGGTCTATCGGAGAAACCGATATGACTTTGGATTACGTTGAAGCCACGACGGGTAAAGAAATCTCTTGCTTTACGTCCGCAGGTGATGATAACTACTTCATCTTCACATTCGGAAATTTCAGCAATAGCCTTTTTGAGGGCGTTGGAGCTATAAGCACCTGCCAAACCTTTATCGGAGCAGAGTACTAAGTAGCCAACTTTTTGAACCTCGCGTTTTTGAAGTAACGGATGTTTTTTGGCATCTAAGCCAGCTAAAACGCTTGGATCGCTCACAACGTTAGACAACACTTCTTTAATCTTAATAGCATACGGACGGCTAGCAGCAGCTTTTTCTTGAGCTCTTCTCAAGCGAGCAGCAGCAACCATTTTCATAGCTTTAGTGATTTTACCGATGTTACCTACACTTTTCATGTGGCGATTAATCTCGCGCGGAGTAGCCATCAGTTAATCACCTACCTTCACTGGCAACAAAAGTTTCCTTGAATTCGGCGATTGCATTTTTCAATGCTTCTTCATTTTCGTCACTGATTTTTTTGGTAGCTTTGATGTCAGCGCCAACTTCAGGATGGTTTGCTTCCATGAATTCCAAGAATTCTTTTTCGCAACGGGTAACATCTTTAACAGCTACATCATCAAGATATCCTTTGGTACCGAGGTAAATTGCCATAACTTGTTTTTCAACAGGCAACGGGCAATATTGACCTTGTTTGAGGAGCTCGGTCAAACGTTGGCCGCGATCCAATTGAGCTTTGGTAGCTTTATCAAGGTCAGATGCGAATTGAGCAAACGCTGCCAATTCACGATATTGAGCCAAGTCCAGACGCAGAGTACCTGCTACGGATTTCATAGCTTTGATTTGTGCAGCACCGCCTACGCGGGATACGGACAAACCAGAGTTGATTGCCGGACGAATACCGGAATAGAACAATTCGGATTCGAGGAAGATTTGGCCGTCGGTAATGGAAATTACGTTAGTCGGGATGAAGCCACCAACGTCGCCTGCCAAAGTTTCGATAATCGGCAGTGCGGTTACAGAGCCGCCTTTGAGCGGAGCGATGCTGTTCAATTTAGCAGCACGTTCCAAGAGACGGGAGTGCAAATAGAATACGTCGCCAGGGTAAGCTTCACGTCCGGGAGGACGACGGAGCAACAAGGACATTGCGCGGTATGCAACAGCGTGTTTGGACAAGTCGTCATATACGCACAGAACGTCTTTACCTTGGTCCATGAAGTATTCAGCCATGGTTACACCGCAGTACGGAGCCAAGAATTGGAGCGGAGCGGAGTCAGCAGCAGTTGCAGCTACGATGATGGTGTATTCCATAGCGCCGTGTTGTTCAAGGGTACGAACGATACGAGCAATGTTAGAAGCTTTTTGGCCGATAGCTACATAAATGCAGATAACGCCCAAGCCTTTTTGGTTAATGATGGTGTCGATTGCTACTGCAGTTTTACCAGTACCGCGGTCGCCGATGATAAGTTCGCGTTGGCCACGGCCGATAGGTACGAGAGCATCGATACATTTAATACCGGTTTGCAACGGAGTGTCAACGGATTGACGGTCTGCAATACCGTGTGCAGGGGATTCAACAGGACGATATTCAGCAGCTGCGATAGCGCCTTTGCCGTCGATGGGAGCACCGATAGCAGAAACTACACGACCGAGGAGAGCTTCGCCTACGGGAACTTCCATGATGCGGCCGGTACGGCGTACCAAGTCGCCTTCTTTAATAGCGGTTTCGCCACCCATCAATACGATACCAACGGAATCTTGGTTCAAGTTTTGAACCATGCCGGATACGCCGTGGGGCAGTTCTACCAATTCGCCTGCCATTGCATTTTTCATACCGATAACGGTAGCGATACCGTCACCGATTTTTTCTACGATACCAACTTCTTCAAGATCAGCATCCACATTGTAATTCTCGAGTTTTGCGCTGATAGCGTCAGCCATAGCTTCAGGTTTGTCCAAAGCATAGTCATGAATGTCGATGCCATTCATAACAACTTCCATTTTCTTCAATTTACGAAGAGCGGAAGCATCATATACTTTGTCGCCTACTTGAACGATGATACCGCCCAAAATGGAGGGATCAACTTTTTTGTTCAAGAAGATTTCGCGACCCAATTTTTCAGCGAGAATTGCAGAAATGGATTGATACTCGTCTACAGTCAATTTTTTAGCTGTAGTAACTTTTACGTCCAACAGTTCACGAATGGAACCGAGGTTCATATTGAAGTCGGATAATTCTTGCTTAATCAAAGCAATATTTTCTTCAATCTTCATATTGTATCAATCAACCTCCAAATACTGGCTCTCGTCTTACTGAATTTCGCTAGTGTTCAGCAGATGTCGTCCAGCCTAATAGGAAAGCGGCAAATTATTTGTTGATGATGGAATCAACGATTTCGCCAGCCATTTTTTTGTCTTCTTCAGAACCCAATTTTTGTTCAACGATTTTGCTAGCAGCCATCATGCTGAGGCTGATAACTTGTGCGCGAACATCAGCCAAAGCTTTTTGTTTTTCAAGTTCGATTGCTTCTTTAGCAGCTGCAACAACTTGATCTTGTTCAGCTTTGGTTTCTGCCATAATTTTGTCGTGAGCTGCTTGAGCAGATTTACGAGCAGCTTCAACAATAGCCTGTGCTTCTTGTCTTGCATCAGCTAATTTTGCAGCGTATTCGGATTTAAC
This sequence comes from uncultured Phascolarctobacterium sp., assembly GCA_937901335.1. GTDB lineage: Bacteria > Bacillota > Negativicutes > Acidaminococcales > Acidaminococcaceae > JAHHUH01. Next base: position 49,577 of record CALCHC010000113.1, read on the forward strand.
AGCTTCAGCTTCAGCTTTTGCAGCGTCAGCAGCTTCCAAATCAGCAGCAATTTTATTCTTGCGTTCTTCCATGATGTTTAACAACGGTTTGTAAGCAAATTTCGCAAGAACGAAAACAAGGAACAAAAAGTTCAGGATTTGCGCGATAAGTGTAGCATTGATATTAACCAATTATAGCACTCTCCTTTTTTGTTTTTGTTATATTAATTGCGAAATTATTTAATGAACGGGTTAGCGAATACCAATACTACTGCGATTACGTAGCAGAGAATAGGCATGGATTCTACCAGACCTACGGATACCAGCATGTTGGTGAACAATTTGCCAGCTTCTTCAGGTTGGCGAGCCATGGATTCGAGGCCTTTACCAGTTAAGTTACCGTTGCCGAGAGCAGCACCCAAAGCTGCACCGAGGCAGATGAATGCAACAGCGAACATAGATGCTGCAGTGATAATTGCGTTTTCAGTCATTGTGTTTTCATCCTTTCGAGATAATTCAATTTTTTAAAATGTTAGTGCATTACGCTGCTTAAAAATTAGTGATGAGCGAATGCGAGTGCAAAGCTGGTAAGTGCCAGCATGGTGAAAATGAAGGCTTGCAAGAAGCCAATGAACAAGCTGAACATTACCCAGAATTCGGGCATGATCCACGGAGCCAATTGATACAATACAATCAGCAAAATTTCGCCTGCAAGGATGTTACCAAAAAGACGAAGGGACATGGTCAGCGGTTTAACAACTTCGTCCAACAAATGCAAGGGCAAAAATGCAGGAGAAGGGCTAATGTAATGTTTGTAGTGGCTAATACCTTTTTGGCACATACCAACGATATGAGCACCCAAAGCAACTGTCAAAGACAGTGCAAAGCAGGTATTAACGTCATTGGTGGGAGAAGTCCAGTGTACGCCAACTTGCGGAAGCATACCGATTTCGTTGCTGATGAAGATGAACATAAAGAGGGTAATAATGAACGGTGCCATATATTTGCGACCTTTAATGCCCAAAGTACCTTCCATCAAGCCATTGAGGAAATCGATGAAGAATTCCATAACGTTTTGAATACCGCTCGGAACCAATTTCGGATTTCTGGAAGCCATAAAGAACAGCACAAAAACTACTGCCATGGTAATCCAGGTCATATACATGGTTTGCATATGAACTACAAATCCAGGAGCTACCTCTTGAGCTAAATAATGAATAATTTCACCACTATGTTCTGCTGCTTCGTTTCCCATTCTTTCACTCTCCTTTCTTCGCATCGCCTACTTTATTAAGTCGGTACGCGATAATTGTTAGGTTAATAATTAATAATATATGTGTCAGAAGAAGTCCAAGGCACGCACCTGCGACACCGGACCCCTGCTTCAACAACAAAACTATAAGACTGGAGGCTGAGATAATTCTATAAAGTCTGTACCTCTTCATGATTGCCAAGCCCTTGCGAGGTTGATCCTTGAAAGGCATTGCCTTACGGATACCGTGCATCATGATGATGGTATCAAGAGTCCCGATTACAATCCCTCTAAAAAAAGAAAGAGCAAAATCAGGATACCCCATAAAATATATCAGTACCAGAACAGGAAGTGACCAGAGTACTGGTCTAACAACAAACCTCTTATACCCTCCTTGGATGAGGGGAGATAAATCAAAGCTCATCATCTTCTTCGTCATCCTTGTCAATGATAAGGGTATAAACCATTTTAAAGAAAGATAAGAACACCGCCGCTATGGCAAGGCTAATGCAAAGTAATCTGCAAGTATGGTCACCGGTTTGGAAGTAATTATCCAACCAATCGCCACCATAATATGCCAAGAATACATCAAATACTGCCATCATCCCCAAGGAGGATACGGAAGCTAAAGCACTCAGTGCTTTCACATACTGCCTGTCATCTTTGCTACGTTTGCTCATGTTTTCCTTTCTAAAAAAATGCAACACAAAATAGTGCCCTGTCATTATAACAACAGTTCACAGTTTTACACAATATAATTTTAAAATATTTCACAACTTATGTCTACTCAATTTGAGCAAAACTCGGACAAAATTTTTACATTAAAGCCATTTTTTTGCAAAATAGCTCTAATAATTCGTTCACAAGCCTTGCCGTCCCCGTAAGGATTAGCTGCCTCTGCCATTTTTTTATAATGAGCAGAATCATCTAAAAGTAAATTAGTTTCACGCAAAACATCTTCATAAGCTGTGCCGATGAGTTTTACCGTTCCGGCATCTACTGCTTCGGGACGTTCAGTAGTATCACGCAAAACAAGCACCGGTTTGCCAAGAGCAGGTGCTTCTTCCTGGATGCCACCGCTATCGGTAAGTACGATGTCCACCTTGCCCATCAAATTAGCGAAGGGTTCATAATCCATGGGTTCAATAAGATGCACTCTATCAAGACCACCAAGTTCTTCTTGAACAATCTCACGCACCTTGGGATTTTTGTGAACGGGGAAAATAGCTTCCACATCAGCGTGGGTTTCTAAAACCTTACGCAAAGCTTTATAAACATTGCGCATAGGCTCACCCAAATTTTCTCTGCGGTGAGTAGTCATTAGAATCAAACGATTACCACGAGCGAAAATTTTATTGAACTCAGCATCAGCAAATTCATAATCTGCTTTCACTGTAGTTTGCAACGCATCGATAACAGTATTACCTGTTACCAAAATAGTTTCCGGATTCACGTTCTCCTTCAGCAAGTTTGCCTTACTGGTGGAAGTGGGAGCAAAATGCATATCCGCAATGGAACCCGTCAACTTGCGGTTCATTTCTTCCGGATAGGGAGAATATTTATTACCGGTTCTGAGACCAGCTTCCACATGACCTACAGGAACTTGCGCATAAAAAGCAGCCAAAGCCCCAGCAAAAGTTGTGGTAGTATCGCCGTGTACCAGTACCATATCAGGCTTCGCTTCTTCAATTACTTCTTTTAAACCAGTCAAGGCGCGAGTAGTAATATCGTAAAGAGTTTGACCGGAAGCCATAATATTTAAATCATAATCAGGTTTAATATTGAAAAGTTCCAGCACTTGATCAAGCATCTCGCGATGTTGAGCAGTAACTGCAACGATTGGTTCAATGTAGTCTGGATATTTGCCCATCTCTAATACGAGCGGACACATTTTAATTGCTTCGGGGCGAGTACCGAAGACAGTCATCAATTTAAGTTTCTTCATACTTCATCCCCCTTATCAATCATTCAAAATGCCAATCTTTTTAGCACCGATAGCCACAGCCGTCATAATTACAGCAATAATCAACGCTGCATATACGCCATCCATCTCAGCCCAAAGCACTGCACCAATACAAAGCACCGCAGTAATACCGTACATAAAGAGTACAGTTTCTTTATGGCTCATACCGGTAGCCAAAAGACGATGGTGTAAATGACCTTTGTCCGGTTGGAAGATAGGCCTACCATTTACATAGCGACGCATAATTGCAAAAGCAGTATCCAAAATAGGCAAGCCTAAGGCAATAGCAGGAACAATAAGCGCAATAGTAGCAGCAGTTTTTACTGCACCGTAAACACTAATCGCCGCCAAAATATAGCCAATGAACATACTACCCGTGTCACCCATAAAGATAGTTGCAGGATTAAAGTTATAACGAATAAAACCAATGATGGCACCAGCTAAAGCAGCAGTCAACACTGCAACGTGGAAGTAACCCATTTGAATTGCCACCAAAATTACGGTTAAAGAAGCAATAGCGCTTACACCTGCAGCCAAACCGTCCAAGCCATCAATTAAGTTCACTACATTTATAAAGCTTATCACCCAAAAAATAGTAAATGGAATGGACAGCATATCCAAATAGAAATAACCACCTAAAGGATTATTTACCCATTCGATACGAATATCAAAGGCTACTAAAATACCTGCGGCAACAATTTGACCAAGCAATTTCACTTTAGCAGGCAATTGGTATACATCATCCGCCACGCCTAAAGCTACAATCACCGTGCCACCTAAGAGTATACCGAAAATATCCCAGCTCATTTCCATACCGGCAACCACAGCAATCATAAAAGCTATATAAATAGCCAAACCGCCTAAACGAGGCATTATTCTTTTATGAACCTTACGATTGTCGGGCTTATCAACAGCACCAATTTTAAAGGCTAACTTTTTTATATATGGAGTTAATACGAAGCTTACAAACATTGCAAGCATAAAGGGAAACCCATAAACGCTAAGCATTCTTACCTCTTACTTTTCAGGGTTATGTATTTCAATCTTGATACCGCTAGCTTGCATCATATCTTCTGCTAATTTATCAGGATAGGGATTAGCATACACAATGCGTTCAATACCAGCGTTAATCAAAATTTTAGTGCAAACAACGCAAGGTTGATGAGTGCAGTACACAGTGCCACCATTTACGGAAACACCGTGATACGCAGCTTGCACTACTGCATTTTGCTCTGCGTGAATACCGCGGCACAATTCGTGCATTTTACCGGAAGGTACATTAAGTTGTTCACGCAAGCAACCAGTTACCTCGCAGTGAGGCAAATTTTTCGGAGTACCATTGTAGCCGGTAGCTACAATTTGTTTATTTTTGACGATTACTGCGCCAACACTACGACGCAAGCAAGTGGAACGTTTGCTCACAACTTGAGCAATCTCCATAAAATAATCATCCCAATTAGGTCTATCCATAGGAATCACTCCTTATTTCAAGCTATTATTTAGCTTCGGGATATTTGGCACGTTCGCCACCAATCAGAGGCGGACGAACACGAGCAGCAGTCAGCACTGCTTCGCCAATAAATTTATGTTGCAAACGTACGGGTACAACCACACGTTTCAAATGCATACCAATAAGAGTTTGGCCAATGTCCAAACCCATATGAGCAGTTATTTTTTCTACAACTACAGGTTCTGCAAAATTTTCATAAGCAGCAGTTCCCATAGCACCGCCAGCTTTCGGCATAGGACGCACGGTAACTTCATCAAAACCGTAGCGTTCCATAGCAGCAGCTTCCACTACCAACGCTCTGTTCAAATGCTCGCAGCATTGCACTGCAAGGAACAAATTATGTTTGTCAGTTACTGCTTTCAATGCTTTGAACATTGCTACCGCAGCTTCGCTGCTTCCACCGGTACCAATCTTGTTACCGATAACCTCACTGGTACTGCAACCCACAACAAAGATTTGTCCGGGCTTAGCTTTTGCAACAGTAATAAGTTCTTCTGCAGCTTCTACTAATTGTTTAGTGATTGCTTCCATCTTATTCGCAATCCTTTTCCAATTCCATAACTTTTTCTACACGACGAGTATGACGGCCACCTTCAAATTCAGTGCCAATCCACGCATCAACAATCATTTCTGCCAAGCCTACGCCAATAACGCGCTCACCCATGCACAAAACATTGGAATCATTGTGTTGACGAGTAGCTTTTGCGGAGAATACGTCACCGCAAAGTGCAGCACGAATGCCTTTGCATTTATTAGCAGCGATGGAAATACCAATACCGGTACCGCAAATCAAGATGCCACGATCAGCACCGGATGCACCGGAAGTAATGTCTTTGCAAACTTTAGCAGCATAATCAGGGTAATCGCAGGAATCTTCGGTATAAGTACCGTGATCTACAACTTCAATGCCTTTACCAATCAAGTATTTTTTGATGTGCTCTTTCAGATGGATACCACCGTGGTCACAACCCATTGCAATTTTCATAATGTCGTCCTCCTCGCTAGTTAAATTATCTTATTACATTTTAAGAAAATCATGTCTAAACCAATTTAATGCTTATCTTGTTGTTACTTAAAACAAGTAAACGTAAATGCGCAACTATAAATTACGAGCTTACAATTATTTATTTTAACATAAACGCAGGGATTTCTCCATTTTTTAAGCGAAGTTCCCCATCGATGATACTTACAATTTGATACCCCGCCGCTTTGCGCATACGGTTCATAACTGCAAGACCGATGCCATTTTCACCAACACCTTCTGCCAAAATTACATCAGGCATGGTGCGGTCAAAGTCACGGAGCAAGTAAAATAAGTTCGCCGCCAATTCTTCAAGGCTTTCTCCCCAAGGAGTAAGCAGTAAGTTTTTAGAAGCAGCGTCAGCTTTTGCTAAAACGTTTTCGTTAGCACGCAAAGCTTCTGCCGTTGCACTACTGCACAGCACACCCACACGCTTGCCTTCTTCTAAAGCATTAGCTACAAATTGTGCAAGCTTACCAGACGCTTCACCCTCAAGCAAGTACATTGCAGATTGAGGTGCATAATGACGATACTTCATACCGGGAGCTTTAGGTTTATAGCCTGCGTCTCCTTGAAGTGCAGGATCAATATCTACCTCGCCCAAAACTTCCATCAACATTTCGTAAGTGATGCCACCCGGACGAAGAATTACAGGTACAGGTTCAGTAGTATCGACAACGGTAGATTCCAAACCTATTCCACAATTACCACCGTCAAGAACAGCAGCAACTTTTCCTTGCATATCTTCCCATACATCTTGGGCATTGGTAGGACTAGGTCTACCGCTGATGTTTGCAGAAGGTGCTGCCACAGGACAACCACAAGCTTTAATTAATTCTTGGGCATATTGGTTGGCAGGAAAGCGCACCGCAACCGTAGCAAGACCTGCACTTACAGCGTCGGGTACGATTTCAGATTTATCAACAACTAAAGTCAAAGGACCAGGCCAAAAGGCTTCCATTAAGGCTTTAGCATTTTCATTCAAACCAGTTGTCAAAGGTTCAATATCTTTCACATCTGCAATGTGCAAGATTAAAGGGTTATCGTTAGGTCGACCTTTAGCAGCAAATATTTTTGCCACCGCTTCGCTATTCAAACCGTTAGCACCTAAACCGTACACAGTTTCTGTAGGAAAAGCAACTACTTCGCCAGCTTGGATAAGAGCAGCAGCTTTTTGCATCACTTCTGCATCTTGCTCGTTATTTTGCAATTTCCAAAAGTAAGTCTGCATACTTGCCACCCTCCTTCGCTGCAAATACCATTCTTTCTATACCAGCATAATCCTTGCGAATTGCCACTGCACCAAAGCCTGCAGCTTTGCACATTTCGGCAACAGCTTCGCCTTGGTAAATGCCAATTTCAAAAGCTAAAAGACCATCTTCAACCATGTGAAGAGGTGCTTCCTTAGTAATGCGTCTATAAAAATCTAAACCATCTTCACCGCCATCAAGAGCACCAATAGGTTCATTTTGTACATCCTTCGCCAGGCCTGCAATATCAGCAGCAGGAATATAAGGCGGATTGGAAACGATGATATCAAACTTTTTATCCAAAGGTAACGCGCTATAAACATCACTACGCAAAAAGCCTGCGCGTTCTGCAACGCCAATAGCAACTGCGTTTTCCTTAGCAACAGTCAACGCCCCTACGGAAATATCTACACCTACACCTTTAGCTTGTGGCAAATAATCCAAAAGAGAAACAATGATAGCACCACTGCCAGTACCGATATCAAGAATCTTTACGTCGCCGCCAACAGCTTCTGCCGCCATAACGATACTTTCTACTAAAAGTTCAGTTTCAGGACGTGGTACGAGAGTATCAGGAGTAACCTTGAACATATTACGCATGAAAGCTTTCTCACCCAAGATATACGCCAAAGGTTCGTGGTTAGCACGACGCACTACGTATTGTTTAAATTGTGCAAGCTCAGTTTCAGACAAAGGTCTTTCAAAATCCACATAAAGAGTGATTCGCTCGCACTTTAAAACAGCACAAAGCAGCACCTCAGCATCAAGGCGTGGATTTTCCACGCCCTTATCTGTGAAGTACTGCTTTGTCCAATTTAATATTTTCATTATTGTCCAAACAGGTTTAGTTTCCATTATTTCACCTGACGTAATTGTTCACTTTGTTTTGCGGTAATCAGTGCATCCATCAGCTCGTCCATATCACCGTTAACAATTGCTTCCAGTTTGTGGAGAGTTAAGCCAATGCGATGGTCAGTTACACGACCTTGAGGATAGTTGTAAGTTCTAATGCGTTCACTGCGGTCACCGGTGCCAACTTGGCTCTTACGGTCTTCAGCAGTTGCCGCACGTTGTTTTTCTTGTTCCACTTCCAAAATGCGGGCACGCAATACGCGCATACATTTTTCGCGGTTTTTGATTTGAGATTTTTCGTCTTGGCATTGTGCCACGATACCAGTCGGTAAGTGGGTAATGCGAACTGCGGATTCAGTTTTGTTAACGTACTGACCGCCTGCACCACCTGCACGATAAGTATCAATACGCAAATCTGCAGGATTGATTTCTACGTCTACTTCTTCAGCTTCCGGCAAAACTGCTACGGTAACGGTGGAAGTATGCACGCGACCTTGGGATTCAGTTTCAGGAACGCGTTGTACGCGATGTACACCACTTTCAAATTTCATACGGCTAAATACGCTGTCACCATTTACTTGGAACACAACTTCTTTGAAACCGCCAAGTTCAGTGGGATTGGAGTCAAGAATTTCTACACGCCAGCCACGAGTTTCTGCATAACGCAGGTACATTCTAAAGAGTACGCCTGCGAAAAGTGCAGCTTCGTCACCGCCTGCACCACCACGAATTTCTACGATAACGTTTTTATCATCGTTGGGATCAGAAGGTAACAACAAAATGGTTAAGCGTTCTTCGTAAGCAGCAATTTGCGGTTTAAGCTCTTTCAGCTCTTCCTTCGCCATTTCTGCAAGTTCTTCATCGTCACCTGCAAAAAGAATTTCTTCTGCTTCGTCTTTAGCACGTACCATTTCACGATATTCACGGAAAACAGTTACGATGTCAGTAAGCTTAGCATGAGCTTTAGTGCATTTTTGCCATTCAGTTTGGTTGGCAATAACATCAGGGTCACTGATGCGTGCTTCCAAATCTAAATATTTATCTTCAATTGCTTGTAATTTATCAATCATTGGTAATATTCTCCTGCAATTTGTTTTCTTCGGGAGTTTCGTTCAATTCAGTTTCAGAAGCTACTTCCTCAACTTTAGTTTCTTCTGCATATTCGGGCAGCACTGCTTTCAAAGAAGCAATGGCAACCTCGATTTGAGAATCATCCGGTTGACGGGTAGTAAGCTTTTGCAAAGCCAAGCCCGGCATAATTGCGCAATGAACAACAGGGTTATCACAATGTGCGCCTGCAAAACGAATAATCTCATAGCTGATACCTGCGATTACAGGCATCAAGATTACACGGGAAGCAATGCGTTCTATCAAATTAGGCCAACCTAAGAAAGTAAAGACGAACATACTAATCATCATTACAATCATCAAAAAGTTGGTACCGCAACGAGGATGTAAGGTGGTAAAGTTCCTTACATTATCTACCTCTAAGGGCAAGCCTGCTTCGTAGCAATAAATGGTTTTATGTTCCGCACCGTGGTATTGGAACACTCTTTGAATGTCTTCCATAGCAGAAATGGAAGCTATATAGATTAAGAAAATCATCATACGCATAACGCCTTCTGCCAAGTTAAGCAACATTGGGTCGTTAGTTAAGGTATGGAGGAAGCGCATGGACCAAGTAGGAAGTACAATGAACAAGCCTATTGCCAACAAAACAGAGGTAGCAATGGTCATTGCCATCTCCTTGCTATCAAGTTGTTCATCTTCTTCACCGGACATTTGCGCAGAATAAGCAAGTGCCTTCATACCATCGTGTAATGATTCAAATAATGCAACAACGCCGCGCAGCAGCGGTTTTTTCAAAATCGGATATTTGTCACGGATGCTGTTAACGTCTTTTACGTCTACAACAATATTGCCATCAGGCTGACGAACGGCTACGGCAACTTTATCTTTGCCGCGCATCATTACGCCTTCTATAACGGCTTGTCCGCCTACACTCATTTTCTCTTTGGTTTCACTCATAATATTTTACCCTAAATACAAATATAGCAGAGCTTCCTTAACGTAAGCTCTGCTGTAATTTGTTGAATTATTTGCCAGTGTTGTAGCGTCTGTTGAATTTTTCGATACGGCCGCGAGCAGCAGCTTGGCGTTGGTGGCCGGTGAAGAACGGATGGCATTTGGAGCAAACGTCAACGCGCAATTCCGGTTTTACGCTACCAGTCATGAAAGTAGCACCGCAAGCGCAGGTAGCTTTAACTTCATTGTATTTCGGTTGGATTTTTTCTTGCATTCTAGTACACCTCACTTCGTATTAAAATGTGTATGTTTAGTCGATATTAACGCTAAATAATTGTATCACAAGGTAAGCGGATAAGCAAGCTATTTTTCCCATAAAGTGAATTATTTTCAAATAGCCAAAACTTAGACTACATCTACCTTTCGATGATGCCACCACCTACTACATATTGTCCATCATAGAACACTACTGCCTGTCCCGGAGTGATGGCACGTTGAGGTTCGTCAAAAATTACATGCACCAAACCATCTTCCGCAGGCTCAATAGTAGCAGGAACATCCTTCATTCTATAACGGGCTTTAGCAGTTACACGCATAGGTTCAGTAAGTTTATCTACAGTTATAAAATTCACGTTGCTAGCCCACAGTTCTTTACTGAAGAGCGCATCGTTAGGACCAAGCACAACAGTATTAGTCGCCATATCCTTGCTGATAACGTACAGAGGATATTCGTAAGAAACGCCTAAACCTTTTCGTTGACCAATGGTGTAGTGAAGCTGTCCTTTATGCTTGCCCAAAACAGTTCCGTTCATATGCACGAAATTGCCTTGCTTGCTCTTTACTCCAAGACGAGCGATAACTGCAGCGTAATCTCCGTCAGGCACAAAGCAAATATCTTGGCTATCAGATTTATGAGCCACTGCCAAGCCTGCTTCGTCTGCTTTAGCACGAATCTCAGCCTTAGTAAGCTCCGCCAAAGGAAGAACAGTGTGCGCCAATTGGTCTTGAGTCATATTAAAGAGCATATAGCTTTGGTCTTTGGAAGCATCATCACCGCGAGCGAGCAGCCAACGGTCTTTTTCTGCACTGTATTCAATGCGAGCGTAATGCCCCGTCGCCAAATATTCGCAACCTAATTCACGAGCCGCCTCGAACAACTTGCCAAACTTAATATGCTTGTTACAGTCCACGCAAGGGTTCGGTGTACGCCCGCACTTATATTCATTTACAAAATGGTTGATAACGCATTTTTTGAAGCAGCTGCTAAAATCAAGAACGTGGTGTTCAATGCCAAGCTTTTCTGCCACAGCCTTAGCATCTTCCACATCTTGTTTAGGAGCGTCAGGCTCTTTAATGCCCACATCTTTATTACCAAACATTTTTACTGTAGCGCCTACAACTTCATAGCCTTGTTCTTGCAATAAAATTGCTGCAGCACTACTATCAACGCCGCCACTCATGGCAGCTAAAATTTTCTTTTTCATTTTCTTTTACCCAAGTTCTGCGCAAGCTGCATTGATAGCTTCTTCATCCACACGCATAGCGAGAATGGTTTTATCGATAAGCTCATCAACGCTCCAGCCAAGACGTTCTGCACCAAGGGTGATTACATCGCGGCTGCAACCTGCAGCAAATTTTTTATCTTTAAATTTCTTTTTCACAGATTTAAGTTCCAAATCCATTACGCTTTTGGACGGACGCATAATTGCAACCGCACCAATAAGACCAGTTAATTCGTCAATAGCAAAAAGTACTTTTTCCATTTGATGTTCAGGTTCAATATCGTTTTGTGCCAAACCGTAGCCATGGCTAGCAGTTGCACGAATCAAACGTTCTTCCAAACCTTTCTCACGCATGATTTCTTGGGATTTAATGCAGTGCTCGGTAGGATAAATTTCAAAATCCAAATCGTGGAGCAAACCTACTTGTGCCCAGAAATCAGCTTCTTCACCATAGCCAAGTTCGTTAGCAAAATAACGCATAACACCTTCTACAGTCAAAGCATGACGCAGATGGAAAGCCTCTTTATTATATTCAGTCAACAGCTGCCAAGCAGCTTCACGAGTCAAAGTCATCACAAAATCCTCCCATTAAATCAATCTATAAATCCCGGAGTGCTCAAATATCTTTCACCACTATCGGGAAGTATTACTACAATATTTTTACCTTTATTTTCTTCACGTTGTGCCACCAAAGTAGCAGCATAAGCCGCCGCACCGGAAGAAACGCCTACAAGTAAACCTTCGTGTTTAGCCAACAAGCGACAAGTTTTATAAGCGTCTTCTGCGCTGATGTCCATTACCTCGTCAACTACAGAAGCGTCATAATTTTTCGGAACGAAGTTAGCGCCAATACCTTGCAATTTGTGGGGAGCAGCAGGCTCACCTTTCAGAACAGGAGAAGCATCTGGTTCTACAGCGATAATTTTAATATCAGGATTCTGCTCTTTCAAGAACTTTGCTGTACCGGAAAGAGTGCCACCAGTACCAACGCCTGCTATTACTACATCTACTTTACCGTCAGTATCTCTCCAAATTTCAGGACCTGTTGTTTCGTAATGAGC
>CALCHC010000114.1 GCA_937901335.1 uncultured Phascolarctobacterium sp.
AAATAGCAAAGTATATGGTGCATATACTGAAGCTGGTAGCAAGCTTGAAGGTAATAGAGTAGACGTAGAAAGTAATAGCACTGTTGAAGAAGACATCTACGGTGCATATTCTGCTAACGCTGTGGAAGTAACTGCAACTAAAAATGAAGTAAAAGTAGATGGCGCAGCTGTTGAGAAAAATGTTTACGGTGTATACCTTGAAAAAGGTATTGCAGGCAGTGAAAACAATGGTAATGGTGTAACTATTAAATACGCTTCTGTAGAAGGTAGCATTTATGGTGCTAATGTAAAAGATGGTAGTGCAAGCTATAATGGCGTTAATGTTAGTGGTACTTCTAATGTAACCAATAACATTTATGGTACGAATGTTGATAGTGGTACTGCAAGCAATAACTCTGTAAGCATTAGCGATACTGCCAACGTAGATGGCAACATTTATGGTGGTTATGCTAGTGGTGATACTACTGGTAACAAAGTAGTTATTAGCGGTGGTACTTTTGATGCTAGTTCACAACAAATTTATGGTAGCTACAGCACAAACGGTAAAGCAGATGGCAATACCGTTGATATTAGTGGCGGTGAATTTAATGGTGTTACTGTTTTTGCAGGTTATTCTGTAAGTGGCGATGCTAGTGGCAACACCATGAATATTTCCGGTAATCCTACTCTTACTAATGTAAGCTTGCTTGGTCGTAGAGAAAATGGTACTGGTTCAAATAACGTATTGAATGTTGATGTTCAAAATTGGGCAAGTGGTAAAGCTCTTAATACCATTGGTTACTTTAATGAAATCAATTTCGAAAATTTGACTTGGGAGCCTGATAAAAATAATAGTGTTGTTACAGTAGATAATTTACATCATGCTAACACTAAGGTTAATGCTTGGCTTGTTAATAACACTGATAGCATGAAAACTGATGAAGTTGAAACTATGACCTTGATTACTGCTGGTGCTATTACCGGTAGCTTTGATTCTGATAACAGCAAGGTTTATATTGGTACTGCTACTGTAGCTGACGATGCGAAAATCGTACAAGAAAATAACAAGGTTATGATTAAGGAAGATAATTCTGGTACTGGCACCACTTCTGGTACTGTTCGCAATGACCAAATCCTTGTATTAGGCGAATCTCGTGCGGCGGCAACTGCTTTTGTAAATCAAGGTGCAGAGCTTCTCGAAACTGGTATGAATGCACTGGCTCGTAATGACGAAGCAGGCGTTAAAACCTTTGCTGCAGTTTATGGCAACAATTCTGAATACGCAACTGGTAGTCATGTTAATGTAAATGGTTGGAGCGGTATTGTAGGTGTTGGCAAAACCAATGCTAATGGCTTGACCGTAGGTGCATTCTTTGAAAATGGCGATGGCAACTACAGCACTCATAATGTAGTTACTGGCGAATACATCCGTGGTGACGGCGAAGCTGTTTACAACGGTGGTGGCTTCTTGCTCCGCAAAGATAATGCTGATGGTGTTTATACCGAAGCAAGCTTGCGTGCAGGCAACTTGAAGAACGAACTGCGTGGTGCAGTGCGTGGTGCTCAAGGTTTGGACGGTTATGATATCAATACCACTTACTACGGTGCTCATGTAGGTATCGGTAAAGTTATTCCTCGTGGCAACGATGGCGATAGCTTAGACGTTTACGGCAAATTCCTCTACACTTATCACGATGGAGAAACCTTTGACATTCAAGGTGAACAAGTTGAATTTGATAGCGTTAACAGCGAAAGATTGCGTTTAGGCTTCCGTTTGAACGAAGTAAACGGCAAGAAAGCAACTATGTACTATGGCGCAGCTTGGGAATATGAATTCAACGGTGACGCTAGCGACAAGATGCTTACTTACGATTTGGAAACTCCGTCCCTCGGTGGTAGCACTGTAATTGGTGAAATTGGTTTCAACTATGCAGCAAACGAAAAATGGAGCTTTGACGCACAAGTTCGTGGCTATGCAGGACAACGTGAAGGCTTCAGCGGTAGCGTACAAGCTAACTATGCGTTTTAATAACTTTATACTCTAAATAAAAAAGG
>CALCHC010000115.1 GCA_937901335.1 uncultured Phascolarctobacterium sp.
TACAATTCCCTCAAGAATCTCCTTCTCTTCATCAATCTCCTCCTCCTCTGTCAACTCAATAGCCTTTGAAAGTTCATCCATTGATATGGTTTGTTTACCCTTTAGTCTGTTGCTAATAACCGAGGTTGATTTTATTAGAAAGGTTGATATTGGTGAGAAAAATACCATTAATGCGTACATAGGACGAGCAGTAAATTTTACAACTGCAATTCTGGCTTTATTGGCAAATAACTTTGGCAATATCTCTCCAAATAACAAAATTAGAAATGTTACAAGCACAACTTGCAGTAAGAATACCAATACCGGATTCTCAAAGTTGAATACCTTTGCTGCTAAGAAGGATGAAATTGTAACAATACCAACATTTGGATCGATAGTGCAAAATGGGTAATTAGCAGCTTCTGCATTAGAAGTATTTGTTTTAATTATTTTAAATTTATTATTTTTTTTGGAAATTAATAAAAATTAGGCTCTACTTTATGTAGGGCCTTTCTTTTGCCTAGAAACATTTTCCATTTTAGAACCGCCCCATACGATAGCATTTTCTAAATCACTTTCAAAATAACTGATACCGATGTCAGTCACTTCACTCACTTGAGCATTATAACCGATAGTCCAAGTATCACCTGTTTCTGCTTTTAAATTAGGATTACCATATGTACCCCCATAACCATCACTAGGACCACTAAAAGTATACATATCATCTGTTGTGGGTGCTCTAAATACTTGACCCCAATTAATATATGCATGACTATTATCGCTAATTTTTTTATTTAAGCCTGCACTAAATGTAGTTTCATTTCCAGCTTCACTATGATTGTCATAACGTGCTCCTGCGTTTAAAGACCATGTGGGTGCAAATTCCCAGATGTCATTAACAAACAAAGCTAAATTTTCTATTTTTTCTTCTTGTTGATAATAATACTCATTAAAAGCTTTTGCTTCACGCCAAGAAGCACCAACTATAAGCTTATTATTATCAGCAATCGTAATAGCTTGTTGAGCATCTATGCCATTAGTTTTCTCTTCCATACCACCAGAGAAATAATAATCTAACTCATTATGATAAAATTGTAGATAACCTTGATCTTTTTCATTAAGTGTCCAATCATATTTAGCGTAGATATTATCTGTTTGTTTTTCAATGGGAACACCAGAAGTACTTAACGAATACGCACCTATTCCTTTAAATTTACTATAATCATAACCCACTGATAAATTGCTACTATCATTCAACGTT
This sequence comes from uncultured Phascolarctobacterium sp., assembly GCA_937901335.1. Taxonomy (GTDB): domain Bacteria; phylum Bacillota; class Negativicutes; order Acidaminococcales; family Acidaminococcaceae; genus JAHHUH01. Next base: position 1,241 of record CALCHC010000115.1, read on the forward strand.
TGATCAATTTTTAACGAAACTTTTTCGTTATCAAAATCTACTGGTGCAGGCCATCTTTTAGTAGTATCAGACGCATAATCCCTATATTTGTAGTAATCTTGTTTGTATTTAGAAGCGGATACGCTTACACCAGTTTTACCTTTTTTAAAGGAATACATTGCATTCATATCTTTTGCACCACTGGAACCAAAAGCAAGAGATACTTTACCGTAATTCATATCTGCCTTTTTAGTAATTACGTTAATTACGCCACCAACAGCTTCAGAGCCATAAAGAGCACCACCAGCACCCTTCAAAACCTCAATGCGTTCAATAAGACTAACATCAGGAAGCTGATTCATGTCATAACCAGCTCTACCAGTACTTGTACCTAAGTCAAAATTTACTCTTCTACCATCTACCAATACCAATACGCGTTCATCACCATTTAAATAAACACATTTTTCACTAGTACCATTACCATTATCAGAAACAGTAGCGCCAGGTACGTCTTTCAAAACTTCTGCCACATTAGTATAATGTCTGCTTTCAATTTCTTCTGCACCAACGATGGTGATATTTGCCGGAGTGTCTAACAATTTGGTTTCAGTTCTCGCAGCTGTAACTACATACTCGTCCAAAGCAAAAGTATTAATTTCATTTGCTTGAACGGGTTCTGCGCAACAATGCATGGTGCCACAAATAAGAGCTGTCATAAGCATTGCTTTAGTCATCTTTTTCATAACTTCATCTCCTAATTTTTATTGAGCGTATATCATTAATTAAACTTTAAGCTTACCGCCCAGTCTTGCATGGTCGCAGTAAAATTGTGAGAGTGAAGTTTTACTTTAACTAATACGTTCTTCTGTTTACACAGTATAACCTATATAGTTGCTATACCTGCAATATATTTTTTTACAATTTAAATTTCCAACAATAACAAAAGCGTTAAGAACATCTTTCAAAGATAATTCTTAACGCTTATTTTTATATTTGCATCATTTTTTGTTCCTGCGCTATAAATTTTTGGAGCTCTTCCATCGTATTATAGAACAATTCATGTACCAAATATTTGGGTGCCATATACTCAAGGAACTCTTTTAAAGGCGCCTCTGTAAAGATACGATGCTGGTCAATTTTACCAATATGCTGTAAAATTTCTCCCATTGTAATTCCTGCAGGCATTTCTCCGATAGAATTCTTTTGGTATTCGCCAGATAGGGAACAACTAAAATGCATTCCCTGCACTAAATCTTTATAGCTTCCCAAATTATGAATAACCTTCTTAATGTACGCCAACGCTTCTTTTTCAGATTGCAGTTCTAAATTCGTACTCATTAGATGCCCGGTATCAAGCATTATACCAACGTTACTTTTGTTCAGCTTGCTAAAAAATCTATCTACAATTTGGGGATTGGTTAAGGTTAAACCAGGCCACCATAAATTTTCAAACAACACTGTTACATCATCAGGCACACAAGCACTAATACTATTGAACACTTCTACTGTGGCATCAATAATTTGCTCGTCATTGTAGGTGTACTTTCTAGTGAAGGCCTCTTGTAAACCACAATGGCTTACGTGCCAAACTAAATACTCTGGCTTAACAGCAAGTGATGCAGTAATATTTTTCTGAATGACCTCTAACCATTGGTCGCAGTTTACGGCGCCATTAAAGTATGTTTCCATTTCCTGCTTATTCTTATGGTTACGCGCTAGTTCTGCCTGATTGTTATGCCAAAAATCTAACCAGTAGGGCCAATATTTTAAATGGACACCAGTTGCCCACTTGGAATAATCTTCCTCGTAAGACTTAGTATCGTAAACGTATAGCTCCACCCCGTCAAGGTTGCTATCCCTTAAGTACCCATCCATGCCTCCAGGATAAGCTGCAATTTCTTCTTTATATCCATGTACAGGGCAATAATTTATTAATTGCTTCATATATACACCAGCTTATTCGCTTTTAGTAGCGACAATTTTATTGAACAAAACTTTCCAGCTTGCTAACATTCCTTCAAGGCTTGCTTCCAGAATTTGCTCACTTTCTACATTATAATAAGAAGCAATTGTATCAAGCAAGCTTTGTCCTGCTGCGTGCATTTCTTCTGCGCTAATAAGTTGCCACAAAAATTGATCCAGCAGATGTATATATAAGGAAGTATATGTTAGCATCATTTTATCTTTAGCCAAATTTTCGGCAGCGAGAAGATAAACAGGTTTTACTTCTGCGTTGGTAACTTCTTGGTACTCACTCCACATTGTTCCCGGTAAAACGCCAAAACGTTTTAAGCGACGGAACACGTTATGCTGAAATTGTGCGTTTAAGCCAGCTTGTTTTTCCAAAGCACGCTTTACAGCTTTGATAACTACCTTGCCAATCATTTCACCAATCTTGGAATGTTTACCAGTTGTTTCAAAATACAAATCTCTTTCCGGATTTGCAACAATAATTGTTTGGTCTGTACCGCTTCCTGTTGCTAAACCATTGGAATAATTGCTTCCGGCAAGCAGTTCTTGAATAGCAGTAGTTTTTGCCTCAGTACAAGTAACAAGTGCACGAGTCAAAGCTCCCGGTGGCATATCGCAGTCCAAAACGAGCATAATGTTGATGGTACCACATTTCCCTAATTTTTCCATGGGTTTGTAATAATCAGAAGGATCACCAACACGTCCGCCATTTGTTTCGATACCACCTGTCACAATAGCAGTAACAGTTAAATCTTTATAAGTCATTTTTTCAACGACAGCATTCTCCATGCTCGCCGCCGTTCCCATTCCGGTAACCATATCCGGATTTAAGGCAAGACGTTTTGAAATCAAACGCATGTGTTCAACATAAGTATCTGCTAAAACTTCGCAAGGCATACCGGAACCTTGCTTAGCATCGTAATTATAAACAGCAACGTAATCTTCGTGATAACCTCCATTATATACGGAGGTGCTCAACACTTTACGCTTACCATTAAAGAAAATCACAATGCTTTTATCGTAAAAATAAACCTTATCACCTGTAGAAAGGGTGCAAATTTGTTCAGACATAACCGTCTCCTTAACTGCTTTTATTTTTTCTAATGATAAACTATATAGCTACTTTATAGTCAAGACATTAATCCGTTAGTAAGATGAGCAATTAAAAAGAGCGCTACGTTTTAAAACGCAACGCTCTCTAAATCTATGCACTCCCTTTAGAAAATATACTCATAACCTAACATAAAGTTACGTCCTAAATTATAGTAATTGCTATTCCCTGTGGAAACAATATCTCTTCTATCCAAGATATTATTGATGTGCAAAAAGACTTTATGATTTTCCTGAGGCTGATATGAAAAATGCCAGTCCGTAAACAACTGAGGTTTAATATGACGTTGCTCCTTAGTATCAGAAGTTCTATCGCCAACAAAGTTTGCCTTCAGCGTACTACTAAACTTAGCATCTACATAACTTAAGGAGCTATTAAATTGATACCTGCTTCCGTAATTATGCCAAGCATTATCTGCGTAACCATCAGGATTATCATCCCTTACTTGCGGATTGTGATAAGTTACGCCCCAACGGCTAGTCCACTTATTATCGTGAGCAAGCGTTACGGAAAGTTCAACACCTGTGTTACGAATATCCTTATTAAAATAATCGTAGCCTTGGCTTTCATCTTCATTCTTTACGGCTTCCACAGAATCCTTTACTTCGTAATTGAAGATTGCCAAACGCCAAGCGCTCTTTTCTGCGTTTAGCTTATAGCCAATCTCATAATGTGTTCCCTCTTCTGGCTTCAAGTTCAAAGCAGGATGCAACGCACCACTACCATAAATTTGCGTCATCGTGGGTAACTTAAAAGATTTACCTGCTTTTGCATAAACACTACTATCTTCGTTGATGCGGTAAATGTATTCCGCTTCCGGAGTAAATTTGCTCAAGTCATCATTCTTAGTAACAGTCTTCTTCTTTTCAGTTAAATCAATTTGCCTGCCTTCGTTATTGGTTACCCAAGTTTCACGCATGTTGACGATAAAATTACTTTTTTCATTCACCGCCATATCGTAAGAAAGGAACACCGAATAATTATCCCTGCGCATGTTACTATCCACTTCGTTGGTGGAAGACTTCTTAACGCTATAGGTATCCATATCTTCCTTTTGGTAGCTAACACCAACTAAAAGCTTATCATTGCCAATATCAAACTGCTTTTGCAATTTCATATTGGTATTATGACCCTTGCGCCAGTTGTAATTATTTACCAGCTCGCTTACACCATTCTTAATATTTGTTTGGTCGTTATCCTTTTCTTGAGTTCCATAAGAAATATAAGCTTTCCATCCATCTTTATCGTAATCAAGCAAAAAGCTGTTATCCGTATTCTTATAATCATTCATCTGATTATAGATATTTTCAAGATACTTACGTTTCAAATATCTATTTCCATTTTCAGAATAACTATGTGTGAAAGTTAAGCCATCGCTCAACAAATAGTTCCAGCGAATACTTTGGCGTTCTCCCTTGCCATAATCATAAACACTTTCAGTTGCGGGAGCCTTGTTGTAGCCTAGACCTTTTAAATTTTTTGCTTTCCCACGATTTTCCAAGCCGGCAAGCAAATTAAACTTGCCTGCACCAATACTGATATCATAACGTTCTTTACCATAATTGCCAGCCGCAACCTTAATTTTATTTCGCAACTGCTTTTTTGTAATAATATTAATCACGCCGCCAGTCGCTTCACTTCCGTACAAAACGGAACCGCCACCTTTAACAACTTCAATACGTTCGATGGCATCACTGGGAATATCGTCAAGATTATAACGCCCGTCCATATTCATAGGAATGCCGTCTACCAAAACTAAAGTTCCGTCCTGCACCCCACGCACCATAATTTTAGAAGTCATTGTTCCTTGGTTTGTTCCATTAAATCCATAGGAAGAAGCAGTAACACCTAAAGTATCCTGCAAAACATCATAAGCATTATTGGCTCCACTATCTTCGATTTCTTTTTCGTTAAATACCTCTACCAAGGCAGGAGTCTCTAAATCTTTAGTGGCAAAGCCTTGGGCAGTTACCACCATTGGATCTAAAACAAATTCTTGTAATTTTTCAGCAGCGTATGTATTTTGTTGATTACTCAAAATACCACAAGTCAACACTGCTACTATTAATAATCCGTTCTTGCCATTAAATCTCATAAATACCACCATCATATAAATTTCAATGACAGATTATAAGGTATATAGTTACTATATACGCAATAGACAAAATTACTGGAACTTAAAAATTTTGGTTGTAAACATCAAAAAACCTTCTACCACAAAGGATAGAAGGCTAATTTTTATTTTATACCACCAAAATATGTTCTATAAATTTGTTTATACTTAGGAGTTTGAAGAATATTTTCCAGCTCTGCATTAAGTTTTTCCAGAAGCACAGTATTTTCTTTATGTACAGCTATTGCAATCTTATCTTCAATAAGAACATTATCGCCTGCAAAACGCACGCTATCGCTAAAGCCATTTGCCAATAAATATGCAACGGATAATTTAGAAGCAACCATACAATCAGCTTCATTATCAACTACAGCTTTAATAGCTTCTTCTGTACTATTTGTAACCACAATACTATTGTGATTAGTATTTTTTACAACCCAATCAAAAGCTATACTGCCACTTTCTACAGCAACACGTTTTCTTCTTAAAGAAGCTGCTTCATTGGGTAACTTAGTACCAACAGGTAAAACAATGGTCAAACCGTCAGTAATATAAGGTCTGGTAAATGCTACGCGTGCTTCACGCTCAGGAGTAATCGCCAAACCGGAAATTACCACATCATATTGTTTAGCTTCCAAACCATCTATCAATTTATGAAACCCTACATTTATAAACTCAACTTCATCATACCCTAACAGGCTCGCTAAGTTTTTCATCAAATCAATATCAAAACCTAAAAACACATCACTATTAGGCTTCATATATTCAAAAGGGGGAAAATTTGCAGTTGTCCCAACACGCAAAACCTTTTTCTCATCATTGCCACAACCTGCCAACCCCCACGCTAACAAGAAGCAGCAAACTAAAACACATAATCTTTTCATATTCTAACCTCGCAAAAAATTCCTCTAATACTTAGAATTAATAACCTTTATATTTAAAGTGGAATATTCTTTGTCACCGTCAAAGAACTTCACATTTCCATTAGCCACGTCATGCCTGTAAACATCATCACGGGGAACAGCAATTTCTATATTTAAAGGAGTAAAAGCTCCCCACTGACCTTCTTTTAAAAAATCAGCAGATGTTAATTTTTTCCACACGCCTTTCTTGCTACCTTGAGAAGCAAAATTTTCAATACCATCTACTTCACAACGCAATACTTTAACTTCAGCAGGAACTTTTATACGCAAATAAACTGTCATAATATTAGGTTGCACCAGATATTTAACAATCCCCATCTTGCCCACATCTACAACATAAGTATTATTCGTTCCTTCTTTTAAAGAAAATTTATGAAAGGTTCTATCACCATTAATCTGCCCTTTAAATATACCCATTGCAAAAATCATAAGTATAGCTAACAAAGCGAGCAGAATATTTTTCGCATTTAATTTATTCATAGCTAACGCTTCCTTTGTGCATCATCTTCTTATAAAAAAATTTACCACCCAGTAAAAGTAACGCTAAAACTCCAGGCGTGCAACTAAACTGACAGCTTCCACAAATTCCGTTACATCCACCACCAGCACTGCTAATGGAAGAAATGGGAAGTCCCATCGCTACTAAAAAACTAATGATCTTATTTTTCATAAGCATTACCTCTTGTACTTGATAGCCTTTACCGGACAAGCGTTAATACATTCACCACACAAAATGCAGTTATGAATATTATACGCAGCTTTCTTATCGCGAATAAGCATTGCCCCCATCGGACAAACCTTTACGCACTTTTGACAACCAATACATTTGCAGCGTTGCACTTTCAATTTATAAGACCACGGAAATTTACACCCAATGGAATATACCAAATTTTGAATTGCGCCAACAGGGCACAAGAAATTACAAAAACCTCGACCGCCTTTGGTGAATAAACCAAAGATAACTACCCAAACGAAAGCAGTCAGAATCAAGCTGGAAGTTAAAGAAATGAAATAGCCAAAGATAAAATAGTTAACAAATAAGTCAAACAAGAAGAAGTTACAGTAAACACAAGCAATTACAGTACCAAAAAAAGGAATAATTACAAAACCTGCCAACATGCCATAACGAACAGGAGCAACATCTACGTACCTAGTCCACTCTATTTTAAACTTGTCAGGAATAAGTCTGCTTAAATATTCCGTAGTAGCACCAGCAGGGCAAAGCTTGCCACAGTAGATTGGTCCGAAGAAAAAACTTACGGCTAATAACAGAAGAAAGCAAACTACAAACAGAGGAGCCTGATTGAAAAGTTTGCCGTCGATTAAATGTTCAGTTTGGATTCTAAAGCATAAGCTGTGAATAGTAAGAGGCAACCACTTACCTGTCATAGCATAGCAAATAACTTTTTGGAATATAGCAAAAGGTGCGTAGAAAAGCACAAAGCCTAACACGTAACCTAAAATTCGTTTAATTTGAAAAGACATAAGCTTCACCTTTAATTTTATGTTTTTCTCCTAAAAATTTTATAAAATATCCCCATCCATTTTGCAAAATGGAGTTGGAGAAGTATTTGAAATGATGGTGTATAATTGTTAGATTTTTATTCGGAACATATCTTCACAAAAATATTGTGTTGAATTTTGTTTATAAGCTCTGCAAAACTTCAAGAGATATTTTATAAGAATTAGTAGGAGTGAGAGTTAAGTGATGAAAAAGCTAATTAGCAATAAAACTAATTAGTCATCATTTTTACCAAGCACAATGATAATGTATATAGTCGTTGTATAGTCAAGCACTTTCTCACAAAATAAAAACTGCTGACCTCAAACGAAGTCAGCAGTTCAATACTCATATTCTCTTATAAAACTGATGATGCTCGCCATCAAATTGAAAGTAAACAAAACCAAAATCTTTATACACTTGATGTATTTTTTCTTCTTCGCTACATTCCACTAGAGTACATCTACATGGTATCAAATAATTTACGCTATAAATAATTTCAAAAGCATATTTCAAAATTTCTTTAGATGAGATTTCTGCGAAACAATCTTGCCCTATAAATTTTCCTAATTGACCAATAAGAATAAAATGTACATATTCAGAACTCTTCATTCCGCTTACATCTTTAACTTTAGATTTAGATACTTCTTTTTCAGGTAAATTCAGTACTTTATTAGACAGTGTAAAATAGGCAATTATTATTAATTCACCATTATCAAAAGCATCTTCATCAACAATTAGGTAAACTGAACACCATCCTCTCTGAACAAAACTAATAGCTTTTTCTTGCAAGAACAATTCGATATCCTTATCTTTAGTACATCTAAAACAAGTAAGAGCATCTACTAGACGATTGGTACTGCCTAAAATAGATGCTCTATCTAATAATTCGCTTAACGAAATACAAAAGTGTTTAATTTTTTTCTCCCCTTAACCAAAGAAGGTGATTCAGGGATAGTCTTGCTTTCCTTGGGCGTTTCTAAATCTTTTTTCATACGCTCAAAAGCTTCTACATCTTTAACAACAAATTTCTTTAAAATTGAAGAAGTAGCCATATCACACCTCCTGAATTAATTTTGGATATCAAACTCCTTGCAACTTAATTTTAGCAAACGTTTTTTTTAAAGTCAATTGTACAACTTTTTACCAAACTAGTACAAAGTTGAGTAGTATAATCACTCTGCCACATAATAAAATACGCGCTACCGCACGGTACGGTAACGCGTATTTTATTTGGTATTCTATTACCCCGGAAGAATACCAAATAAAGAGAGAGAGGAGAATGTAGGAGGTAAACTTCATGTATCAGAACAACATACAATATGCTTAAGCAAGTGTCCAATTTGCTTGTTCTCAATTTCAAAGGTAAACCAATATTTCGCCCTGCTACTTTGGAAAGTAAACACGCATATCGGCAAGCATGATATTAGTATTTAAGAATGTTTTAAAAACAAGTCTGCCACTCTCACATAAACAGAGCAAATTATTAAAACATTTTCCATCGCAATCAGGTAAGCTCATGCTATATAAAAAGCTTTTCTGCTTTCATCTAAAGCCGTTGTGATGTTTTAAACTTCTTTAGATTTCTGTCATCAAACTTCTTACGCGAAATATTGATTCATTCCTTGACTATACTTTAATCTATATACCAAGTATATTGTCAATATATTTTATTAAAAATTTTATACAAAATTTTATCCTTATTCGGAATTAGTCCATTATTTCTTCAAACAAAAAGAGCGCTGCATCCCTGCAACGCTCTTACTTCTAAACAACTATAAAATTTCTCTTACGCCAGTAATTAACATCATCACTGCACCTACGCATACGATGACCAATGCAAGCTTACGGAACAAGGCTTGATCCAATCTGCTAAAGAACTTTTCACCAAGAACGATACCTGCAATCATGGCAGGAATCATCGGCAACAAAACATTCCAATCGGTAATGTTATTCATATTACCCATAAAGAAGTTTACGATTAACATACCTACAAAGGATATGCCAAAAATCCAAATCATATTGGCACGCATCTTGTCTTTTTCCGTACCTTCATTTAAGAAGTAAATTACCAGTGGCGGGCCAGCTACACTGGTGGACGCACCAAAGAAACCGCTGAAGAAACCAGCAGTTAAACGACCCAAGGTTTTGCTCTTAATTTCCAGATGATACTGCTTACCCATTAAATAAGTTGCCATGAGCAAAACTATAGCAAGAAAAATCTTCAAATGCGCCAAAGAGAAAATCTTGAGCACATAGCTACCAGGAAGCATACCCATTGTACTACCAAGTACTGTAGTCAAAACTACTTCCCAGGAGAAAATCTTTCTAGTATTGTACATTGTAATGATACGCAGGAGTACGGTAATAATCAATCCGCAAATTATGGCAACCTTAACGGATATTACCAAAGACATCAAAGGAACAGCAATCAGACCAAAACCAAAGCCTGTTACTGTTGCAAAAAAAGATGCCAAAAATATTGCCAATGCGGGAATACACAACATTAATAATTCCATCGTAAACCTCTACAAAACATAAAACACCTAGCCCTGAAGCTAGGTGTTTTTGTTATTTTTGCTCAGGGCTTTCAATAATATAAGTCCAGCCGTCTTCTTGACGGATTTTACCTTGTTTCATCAAATGACCAAGGGCACGTTTGAACGCAGCCTTGCTAATGCCAAATTTTTGCTTGATGATTTCCAAGGGAGTGCTGTCGCAGTAGGGCATTTTGCCACCACGTTTTTCTAAGAAACTATAAATTTCTTCAGCGTCAGCTACGAGAGCATTTTCTTTTTGCAAACGCATGGAGCAGTTAATTCTGCCATCTTCACGCAAATAAGTTACACGACAAGTAACTTCTTGACCAAAGTCCAAGCGACCACCGGGAACTTCGCTACGATGAATGAAAGCGATAAATCTTTGGGTAGTAAAGATAAAGAAGCCTTCTTGCAAAATGTTATAAACAGTACCGGTTACGTTATCGCCTACTTTTAAACCTTCTGCCGGTTTGGAAGCTTTTTGCATATCTTCTTCAACGCGCATAGTTACTGCAGGACGACCGCTTTTATCGCGATAGAGTTTTACCCATACCAATTGGTTGGGGCTAACGTGACCACGCATTTGGCTATACGGCAAGAATACACCGCGTTCCGCACCAATATCTACGAAACCGCCATCACGGGTTACGCTAAGAACTTTTACATAGCCAAGCTGACCTTCGCGCATTTTGGGAAGCTTCATGCTGGCAGTCAAGCGTTTGTTAGGGTCAAGATAGAGATAAACCTTTACCTTGTCGCCTTCTTTAATTTCTTCGGTTTGTTGCAATTTGTGCAGCAGAATGTCATCACTGGTGTTACCGGTGCCAGCATCAAGGAAAGCACCCATTTCACCAAGACGAGCTACAGTCAAGGTTACAACATCACCGGGTTTATATTTCAAAACCTGTTGAGTGTTTTTTTCAATCATTCTTCATTCTCCACAAAAGCTTCGGACGGAGCATCTGCCCAAAGTTGTTCCAAGTTATAGAAGTCGCGTTCTTCTTCCAAGAAGATGTGCGCAACTACATCACCGTAATCCATCAAAATCCAACGGCCATCAGAATAACCTTCTTTATGAGTAAAGAAGATTTCTTCTTCAGCAAGTTTGTCTTCAATATTATCAGCAATAGCTTTTACGAGCATATTGTTGGAAGCGCTGCAAATTACGAAGTAGTCAGTTACAGGGGACAAGCCTTCCATATTCAAGAGTAAAATATCATTAGCCTTTTTATCGCTGGCGAAAGTTGCAATTTTCATTGCCAAATCTTTAGTGTTCATTAATTAATAACCTCCTCTTATTTCTTCACTTTTCCTACATAAGGAATTTCTAACTCATCCAAAGCTTTCTGTACGGAAGCTCTATCGGTTGCCCAATAGCTAACACCATCTTCTTCATCAAATTGACCGTATAAAGTGCGGGTTTTAACCTTATCGTCGCCAAAGATTTTAAAGCTGTTAGCTGCCTTGAACATAGTTACAGTGTTCAAATCTGTATCAATATATTTATCAATGGTATCCATGATAGCGCCAATCTTGGTAATGTTTTGGAAGGAGAACATTTGCTCCGCAGCAGCCTTCAAGAATTTTTGCTGACGTTGCACACGACCAATGTCACCTAACTCATCACTACGGAAACGCACATACTTACCAGCAGTTGCGCCATCCATATGTTGATAACCATGTTTGATATCAATGTATAAATCAGCGTAGGGATCTTCGTAGTGCATGTCTTTTTCTACATATAAATCTACGCCACCAATTAAATCTACAACTTCAATAAAACCTTTCCAATTTGCCAAAGCATAATAATGGATAGGAGTTTGCAGCAAACTTTGTACGGTTTGCTTAGTCATTACTGCACCACCGTAAGCAAAGGCTGCATTTATTTTGCAGGGGCTACGATGACCTTTCAAAACAACTTTTGTATCACGAGGAATAGAAAGTACAGAAACCTTTTCTTGTTCCGGATCAACACTCAAAAGCAGAATTGCATCGGTACGTTTCGGTTCATCCGCAGATGCATCGCTATCACCGTCATCTACACCCAACAGCAAAATGTTAATGCGCTCGCCTAAAGCTTCATTAATCATAGTGCTACCACTTGCACCATCTTGTTCAGGTTGCAAATCTACAACAATGTTTGTAGGCGGATTGATGATATTTTTGTAAACCCACACACTGCCCCAAAACAGAGTAGCAACCAATGCAGACAAGGCAACCACAACGATTAGCAGCCTACTCCAACGTAACTTACGTTTGTGAGCAGGTTGGTGCTGATAATTGTTTTCGTCCATGCTCTTCCCTTCCTCCAAATTAACTACAAATTACTTCTTTCTCTTATACTTAGCCGCCAATTGATTATAACCATGAATGCAATTGGGGTGAATCAACAAATCATATTCCAAAAGATAACGAATGGTATTGCCATAAGCTTTCAGCATTGCCTTTTCCATATTTTCTTTGGCAAGCTTGCGCAAGTCATCAATACCGGGAAAATCTCTAGTAGGCTCTAATAAATCTGCCAAATAAACAGCCATCGCCAAAGGAGTCATATGAGGTGCACCAGTAGTGTGGTACAAAATACCATCCAATATTTCTTGGTCTTCGATGCCGTATTTTTTACGAGCAAAGAACACACCCAACTTAGCATGCAACAAGATAGGTTGATTAGCTTCTACTTTATCAACTTCAATACCAAGTTCCGCAGCTTTTGCCAAGCTGTCGCGACTAGGAATTTCGCGACCACAATCGTGAAGTAAAGCTGCAATGCCAACTTTTTGCATGTCTAATTTATGGGCAGAAGCCAGCTCCAACGCAGTCTCATAAACAGCAACAGAATGTTTGTAGCGTTTTAACGGCAAGGATGCCTTCAAGATGCTTTTGAATTCTTCCAGCTTCAACATAAAATTACTCCCTTTTTCAGCCTAAATACAGCTGATTTTTCTTAATATATTCTTCCACCGCTTGAGGAACCATACCTTCAAGGCTTGCTCCCTCACGAATACGCTTGCGAATTTCTGTAGAAGAAACTGCGTATTCCGGTGTATCAAGCAAAATAATCTTTTCCCGGGCAATATTCCCCAACTGCTCGCAGGCAGTTTCGATAACATTGCTATAACCGGGGCGATAAGCTGCTGCAAAAGTCACCAGCTCAAACAAATCATAAATTCTATCCCAGGTATGCAGTTGCGGAACAGAATCCGCACCGATAATAAAATACAATTCATACTCAGGATAAAGCTTTTTCAATTCAGTCATGGTGTCGATAGTGTAAGAGACACCACTGCGTTTCAGTTCAATGTCTGAAACATCAAAATATGTATAAGGCTCCGTTGCCAATACTGTCATATTATATCTATCCGCAGCGTGAGCAAATTCCTGATCCAATTTATGGGGCGGAATATACGCCGGAATAAACAATACTTTTTCCAAACCAAGCTGCTCATAAACAGCTTGCGCAGATTTTATATGCCCAGTATGAATAGGGTCAAAGGTTCCCCCTAAAATCCCTAATTTCTTCATACAACAGCCTCCTTAAAATACTTCATCAGTTTATTTTATCATTACAAAAGCTTTTCTACAACCATTTGCAGGATAATAATTACCAAACCAATGATGGCTGCTGCCTTGGCTCTGTCCTTTAAATCAAAAACAGTTTTAGGCCTTCTCAGATAATCCAAGAAGGCCTGCATATATTCCTTATATGTTGGTTTATGCGAGGAATTATTTTTTTGTGTCATATAAATTTCCTAAATCTTATTCGTAGCGCAATGCATCAATGGGATCAAGAAGCGCTGCCTTGCGAGCCGGGTATATACCGAAGAACAAGCCAATACCTACGGAGAACACAACTGCAACTACAATCGCCCACCAAGAAATTACGGTGTTCCAACCAGCGAAGCTGCTGATACCGTAAGAGGCGATTACACCAATCACTACGCCCAAGAAGCCACCAACTACACCAATAACCATTGCTTCAATTAAGAATTGGAGCAGGATATTATTGTAGGTTGCGCCTAAAGCTTTGCGAATACCAATTTCGCGAGTACGTTCAGTTACGGAAACCAGCATGATGTTCATAATGCCGATACCACCAACCAAAAGACTGATTGCCGCAATGCAACCTAAGAGTAAAGTGATACTATTGGCAGTTTCCATCATAGTATCCATAATAGCAGCCATATTGCTGATAGTAAAGTCGTCATAGTCACCATCTTTAATTTTGTGACGAGTACGCAATACTTGTTCAACTTCTGCTTGTACGTCGTTGATTACATTTTCGTTTTCAGCTTGCACGGTAATGCGTTGCACGTGAGTAATACCCATCATACGATTTTGAGCAGTGGTCAAAGGAATGATTACCGTATCGTCTTGGTCCTGTCCCATACCGGAAGAACCTTTAGGTTTAAGCACACCAATAACTTGGAAGGGTGCTTTTTTAACGCGCATGATTTGACCTACTGGATTATCACCGGGGAACAAATTATCTGCTACAGTTTTACCAATAACAGCTACTCTAGCACGACTGTTCATATCACGTTCAGTGAAAAGTCTGCCGTCTTCCAATTCATAGTTTTGGATGGCAAAGTTACTGGGAGTAGTACCTTCAACACGGCTGGTCCAGTTTTGGTTGCCTGCTACCAATTGGTAAGAAGTATTTACGCTTGCAGAGATTCCTGCGATACCATCAACTTGTTTTTCAACAGCGAGCATATCGTCAAAAGTCAGACGTGCACCCTCACCAGCTGCCAAACGAGCACCTGTTGCAGTACGACCGCCGGCAGAAACCATCAACAAGTTACTACCTAATTTAGAGATATTGTCCTTGATGCTTTCTTTTACACCAAAACCCAGGCTAACCATTGCAATAACAGCGCCAACACCAATGATGATACCAAGCAGAGTCAAAAAAGTACGCAGCTTATTGGAAACCATTCCGTCAAATGCCATTTTAATGGATTCGTTCAGCATACTCCTTACCTCCGTTCGTCACTCACCAGTTTTCCGTCACGCATTACAAGAATACGTTTAGTATAAGCAGCAATGTCAGGTTCATGGGTAACCATGATAACTGTCTTGCCTTGTTCATTCATCTTCTTAAAAATTTCCATAATCTCGTAACTGGATTTAGTATCCAAGTTACCGGTAGGTTCGTCCGCCATAATTACAGGCGGATCGTTAATCAAAGCTCTAGCGATAGCAACACGTTGGCGTTGACCACCACTCATTTCCATTGGTTTATGGTCTAAACGTTCACCTAAGCCTACTGCTTCCAATGCTTTTTTAGCACGTTCCATTCTTTCTTCTTCACTTACACCTGCGTAAATCAAAGGCAGTGCCACGTTTGCTTGAGCAGTCAATTTAGAAAGCAGGTTAAAGTTTTGGAATACGAAGCCAATCTTTGCATTACGGGTATGTGCCAGTTCATCATCGTTATAGCCGGCAATCTCCTTACCATCCAGGTAGTATTCCCCGGAAGTAGGTCTATCTAAACAACCAAGAATATTCATCATAGTAGATTTACCACTACCGGATGCACCCATAATAGAAGTGAATTCACCGTAATCTATGGTTACATCTACGTGATTAAGAGCGTGTACTACGTTATCACCCATCACATAAGTTTTCATAATGTCTTTTAACTCAATCAATGTGCTCATATAGTCACATCCTTTTTAGCGCGGACGCATCATTCCGCCACCAGATCTTACGCCAGTTTGTTTTGCTACAGCTTTGCGAACCAGCAGTACTTCACCAGGTTTCAAAGCATCAGTTTGAACTACGATTTCACTATCGTTGCTCAAGCCAAGCTTAACATCAACATCGCGGCTTTCTTTAGTTTTAGTGTTATACACTTTTACAAAGCGGCGTTTGCCTTCAACATATACGCAGTTCAAAGGAACCATCAATACATTTTCAGCACTTGCAATGACAAAATCTGCACGAGCAGTCATAGTCGGCAACAATTTGCCTTTTGCATCATCAACATCTACATATACTTTATAGTAGATAACGTTATTTTCAGTTTCAGCTTTACGGGAGATTAAACGAACTTTACCGCTAAAGTTTTCGTTGGGATAAGCGTCAACAGTAAAATTAACCTTTTGTCCAACTTTTACCTGGCCAATGTCCGATTCGTCAACCATAGCTTCAATTTGCATATCATCCAAGGTTGCTACGGACATAATTACTTGAGGTTCACTAATACCGGAGCTGATGGTTTGACCTACGGGAGTAGGTTCACCAATGATGTAACCATCAATGGGAGTAGTGATAACAGTATCTTGTACATCGGAAGCTGCTTTTTCGTAGTTAGTTTTTGCTACCAAATAATCAGCATAAACATTGTCATATTCAGAGCGGGAAATTGCACCGCTTTCTACTAATTTTTGGAAGCGGTTATAGTTTGCTTCCGCATTATCTAATTTAGCTTTCATTTGGCGCATGGTTGCCATTAAAGCTGTATCATCTAATCGAACCAGTACATCGCCTGCATTAACATGTTGGTTTTCTTCTACTAATACTTCTACGATACGACCGGTAATCTTGGAGCTGATGTCTACATTATTAACTGCACTCAACGCACCAGTTGCAGAAATGGTTTCTACTAAATTACCACGCTCAACAACACCTGTCTTTACAGTTGCAGCAGGGGTTTGAGAGCTAACATAATATTTATAACCGCCATAGCCACCTGCAAGGAGCAATGCACAGAAAATCACAGCGTATTTGTTTCGGTTGATAAAATTCATCATCTTTCATCCCTCATTTACATCTATTTTCTTCTTAATTTAATTATAACCTTTAACCCTCTTTTGGTTAAGTATATGATAGCAATCGTATGTGTTTTTTTCTTGACGATTTAGGCATATTTTAAAAATTTATTTCGAAAATTGATTTCTCCCTTTTATAAAACAAACTCTCTAAATTTGACAGCTTGCTTTAAAAAAGAAAGAAACTTAGTTTTTAAGTTTTTGACATACAAAAAGCGCGTCCACTTTCGCAGACGCGCTAGATGTTAAATTAAACTTTCCCTATTAAGACTTACTTATCAGGGGAAGAACGGCCATACCATCGGGATTACAACCAAGGATACTGCGAAGCATACGATAACCAAACCGGTACCAGCTTTTACATAGTCCATGAATTTGTAGCCGCCAGGGCCAAGTACGAGGGTGTTCGGCGGGGTGCCTACCGGAGATGCGAATGCGCAGGAAGCTGCTACAGCGATTGCCATCAATACAGCTTTCGGGTCAGCGCCCAATTTTTGGGAGATCGCAATACCGATCGGGCAAAGCAGAGCTGCGGATGCAGTGTTGGACATGAATTGGGTCAAGCCGCAAGACAACAAGAAGAGAATTGCGGTTACAACCAACGGAGACGGAGCACCGCCCATGAGGCCAACGGTCCAGTCAGCGATGAGTTTACCAGCGCCGGTAACGTCCATAGCTTTGGATACAGGCATCATACCTGCAAACAAGAAGATGGTTACCCAGTCGATGGATGCATAAGCTTGTTTTTCAGTCAAGCAACCGGTCAATACGCAAACGATTGCGCCAACGATTGCTGCCATTTCCAAAGTTACGCCTTTAACGCCTACTGCCATAACGAATACTACGCAAACCAAAATAGCTGCGGAGATGTATTGTTTGGTAGCAGAAGCTTCGTTAGCTTCAACTTCTTGTTCAATTTCTTGATCAGCATCAAGTTCTTGTTTCGGAAGCAGATATTTACCAACGAACATCATGTAGAGCATACCAGCAACGGATACGGGGATACCGATCCAAGCGTATTCAAAGAAACCAAAGGAATCGTTGATACCAGCTGCTTGCAATGCACCGTTTGCAATGATGTTAGGCGGAGTACCTACCATGGTGATGATACCACCCCAACCGCAAGCGA
>CALCHC010000116.1 GCA_937901335.1 uncultured Phascolarctobacterium sp.
AATCAAACGTGCAGTTGCGGTAAAGATGGAATCAACTTCCACCAAATTGTTTTCTCTTAAAGTGGTACCTGTTTCCACAATATCTACAATAACTTCGCTTAAACCAATCAACGGACCAAGTTCAATGGAACCGTTCAGTTTTACGATTTCATTTTGCACACCTAATTTATTGAAATAAGTTCTTGCACAGTTGGGGTACTTGGTAGCTACGCGGATATGTGCGTAGTCTGTAAGTTTGGCACGTTGATTTTTTTCAGGCACTGCCATCATCAAACGACATTTACCAAAACCTAAGTCCAAAAGTTCTACAACGTCTTTATTTTCTTCCAATAATACATCCTTGCCAATAAAGCCAATATCCGCCGCACCATACTCAACGTAAGTAGGAACATCTACAGTTTTAGCAATGATGAAACGTACTTTAGCTTCTTCGTTGGTGATTACCAGCTTGCGGGAATCTTCCACAACATTTTCACCGCTAAAGCCAACTTTTTCTAACAAAGCATAGCTTTTTTTAAACAGCTTGCCTTTGGGCATTGCAATGGTGATATATTCATCAGCAGTGTTTCTATCTAGAGCCAAGAGTACACGGTCAACGCCAATGGCAAAACCGGTAGCAGGACAATCAAGACCGAAGCCACGCATCATTTTATCGTAACGACCACCGCCGGCAACAGGGTAACCCATTTCCGGAACGTACACTTCAAAAAGCATACCTGTATAATAATCAAGAGCACGATACAAACCTAAGTTAAAGCTTACAAATTTGCCAGCTCCGTGTTTTTCTACCAATTCATAAATTTGACGAAGGTCTTTGAGCGCCGCCAAACATTTTTCGTTTTGTACAACACTTGCCAATTTATCAAGAAGCTCTACATCTCCTTGCAGGAATAAGAAATCAGCAAAGAGCTGTTTAATTTCAGGAGAAATTTCTTCCATAGAATCGGTAAGTTCTTGCAAGCCAACTGCATCATGACGACGCAGGCAATCTTTCAAACGAGCAACTTGTTCAGCATTAAATCCAACTTCTTCTGCCAAGCCATTGATAAAGCCAACGTGACCAACGCTAAAAGCAAAAGTTTCTAAACCGGTAGCTTGCAACGCTTGTACTGCCAAAGCGATAATTTCTGCATCAGCTTCTGCACCTTGCGCGCCAAAGAATTCTACGCCAGCTTGTTCAAACTCACATTGGCGACCCATTTGGATTTCTTCATAACGATATAAATTTGCAAGATAGCATAAACGCTTACTACCCTCTTCTTGCTGCAGGCGAGTTGCCGCCAAACGAGCTATGGGCGCAGTCATATCGTTACGTAACACTAACAAATTATTATTGCGGTCAAAAAAGCGGAAGTCGCTATCTTTAACCATACTTCCAAAAGTATCAGCATATTCAAAACCAGGAGTCTTTACTTCTTCGTAGCCCCAGTTTTCAAAAATATCGAGAATAGCATTTTCTATTTTGCGACGGCGTTTCATTTCGCCAGGTAATATATCTTTAGTACCATAGGGTACTTGGTAAACCTTATTCAGCACTTTCCTCTTTCCCCTTCCTAATAACAGGCATTACGGAATTATAACCGTCAGCACCGTATACCAAGCAGCGTTTTACGCGGGAAATAGTTGCAGTGCTTGCACCTGTTTTGCTAACAATTTCTTCATATATACTGCCTTCATCTAACATACGAGCAACTTCTAAACGTTGTGCTAAAGCTTTCAGCTCACTGATAGTGCAAATGTCTTCAAAAAAATTGTAGCATTGTTCTTTATCCTTCAGACTTAAGATTGCCTCAAAAAGTTGTTCAGTCAAATGGTCGTGATGTTTCGCTGCCATGATCTTTCCCTCCTATTAAATCCTTAGCTTTCCACTAAAGAGCTTTTGTTTTAAAATTACTTTACCTTACTTTAATCCTTTATCTCGTGAAAGTCAAGGGAAATTTTTGTAATATGGAAATATTTTTGTTGACATTATTTTAAAATTATCATATCATTAAACAATAAAGTTAACAGAAATTTCATCAAGAGTAGCTGAGGGATTGGCCCAATGAAGCTACGGCAACCACACTTTTAGTGAACGGTGCCAAATCCAACGGAACTTTCCGGCAGATGAAGTAGTGCAAACGCAAGAAATGTACCCTTCGTCTAAGGATGAAGGGTTTTTTGTGGTTTATAAATGAAAGGATAGTAATAATGATAGAACTAGTTAATGTCGAAAAGACTTATTACAGCAAAGCTGGCGACATCCACGCTTTGAAAACTACCAACCTGTCTATCAATGCTGGCGAAATCTTCGGCATCATCGGTTTGTCCGGTGCAGGTAAATCTACTTTGGTTCGCTGCATCAATATGTTGGAACGCCCCACTGCAGGCAAAGTTTTTGTTGACGGTCAAGAATTGACTGCCATGAGCAAAACTGAGCTGAACAAAACTCGCCAAGGTATTGGTATGATTTTCCAACACTTTAACTTGTTGGCTTCCCGTACTGTTTATGACAACATTGCTTTCCCTCTGGAAATCCAAGGTTTGAGCAAAGCAGAAATCGATAAACGCGTACGTCCGCTTTTGGAACTGGTACAACTGGAAACCAGAGCTAACTACTACCCCAGCCAACTTTCCGGCGGTCAAAAACAACGTGTAGGTATTGCTCGTGCTTTGGCAAGCAATCCGAAAGTTTTGCTCTGCGACGAAGCAACCAGTGCTCTTGACCCCCAAACTACTAAATCCATTCTTGACCTGCTCAAAGACATCAATAAAAAAATGAAACTTACCATCGTAATGATTACTCACCAAATGGAAGTAGTAACTGAAGTTTGTGACCGCGTTGCTGTAATCGACAACGGTGAAATCATTGAACAAGGTAACATGGTAGACGTGTTCACCAACCCGCAACACGAAACCACTAAAGAATTTACTAAGAGCGTTATGAATGCAGAGCTTCCTGAAATTATCAAGAACATGCATCTCACCGAAAGATATGTAGATAACAGTAAACTTATCGTACGTATTTCTTTCTTGGGCAATTCTGCAAGCGAACCTATCGTTTCCGGTATGGTTAAGAAATTTGACGTTGATGTAAGTATCCTGTTTGGTAACATCGCTCAACTGAAAGATGTTCCCTTCGGCACCTTGATTATCGAAATTGCAGGTACTCACGAAGGCATTGACAATGCATTGGAATACTTGCACAACCAAAATCTGAAAACGGAGGTAATTGGTTATGAGTCCTGATATGATTAATCTTTTGATAAAATCTTTCTGGGAAACCTGCTATATGGTTTTCGCCTCTGCAGCACTCGCTACCGCAGTAGGTATGCCTTTGGGTGTGATCTTGACCGTTACCCGCAAAGACCACATCCTTCCTAACGCAACTATCAACTCCGTACTTGGCGCAGTAGTAAACGCAACTCGTTCTACTCCGTTCATCATCTTAATGGTAGCAATCATCCCTGTAACTCGTATGATTGTAGGCTCTTCCATCGGTACTACCGCAGCAATCGTTCCGCTGACTATTTCTGCAGCTCCGTTCATTGCACGCATCATTGAATCTTCCCTTTTGGAAATTAACCCCGGTATCATCGAAGCAGCTCAAGCAATGGGTGCAAGCCCCATGCAAATCATCCGTAAAGTTCTGCTCCCCGAAGCACTGCACTCCATCGTACTTGGTGTAACTCTCGCAATCATCAGCTTGATTGGTTACTCCGCAATGGCAGGCGCTCTTGGCGGCGGTGGCTTGGGTGACTTGGCAATCCGTTACGGTTACCAACGTTTCCAAATGGACGTAATGGTTGTAACTGTTATCGTCCTCATCGTAATGGTTCAAGTAATGCAATCCTTCGGCGATTGGATGAGTAAAAAACTGAACAAAAACAAATTGTAATATTACCCCCTTAAGGAGGAATACCCAATGAAAAAATTAGCAAAAATTTTGAGCATCGCTGCTCTTTGTGCATTCACCGCTTTCGCTGTAGGTTGCGGTGGCGATAAAAAAGCTGAAAAGAAAGCAGACACCAATGCTCCTATTAAAATTGGTGTAACCGCTGGTCCTCACGCTGAAATTATGGACAACGTAAAAAAACTTGCTGATAAAAAAGGCTTGAAAATTGAAGTTGTTGAATTCTCCGACTATGTAACTCCTAACGTTGCTTTGGCACAAGGCGAACTCTTTGCAAACTCCATGCAACACGCTCCCTATCTTAAAGCAACTTTGCAAAAAGAACCTTCCTTTAAATTGGTAGAAGTTTTCAAAACCGTAAACTTCCCTATGGCAGTTTACTCCCAAAAACTTAAAAAAGGTGATGCGATTCCTGAAGGTGCAATCGTTGGCATCCCCAACGACCCCTCCAACGGCGGTCGTGCACTGCTCCTTTTAGCTGACAAAGGTTTGATTGAAATCAAAGATAAAAACAATGTTGTTACTTCTATGAAAGACGTAACCGCAAACCCGAAAAACTTGGTTATCCGCGAACTTGACGCTGCAATCATCCCCAACAGCTTGCCTGACCTGACCGTTGCTGTTATCAACTGCAACTACGCTCTGCCTGCAGGTCTCAATCCTACCAAAGATTCCATCCTCTTGGAAAATGCTAATAACCCGTTCCTCAACATCTTTGTTACTCGCGAAGCTAACGTAAACGATCCGCGCATTAAACAATTGCAAGAAGTTTACCAATCCGCAGAAAACAAAAAATTCGTAAACGAATACTTCAAAGGCACCATCACTCCGGCATGGTAAGAAGTGCGTAAGTAAAAAATTAAAGGCTATCTCGAAAGAGATAGCCTTTTTGTGTATTATAATACAAACACGTTAGAAGTGCCAGATAACGAGGCGGAGCAAAATTAGATGGTGCTTATAACGCGTTTAAAAGCAACGACAAAAACACAGGTACAAGCAAAGACAGCACCAGCCCATTGATAAACGAGAACATCCCCGTATGCATACCTGCGGAGTTAATCACAAGTGGCAAGAGGGAATCCATTGTCGCTGCCCCACCGGGAGCAATGCACATTAACTTATGCCAACGAGCAAGTAAAGGTATCAACACAAAGGAAGAAACTTCCCTAATCATATTAGCGAAAAAAGCGATGGCACCTAATTCCGTACTGTGCATTGTACTAATAACAACGGAAGATAAACTGTACCAACCTAAACCGCTTGCCACCAAAATAGAATCATAAGCATCAAGACCAGTAATAAAGCTACTTAAATACCCTCCAGCAAAACTACCGATAATAGTTCCAAGGGGCAGAGCAAGAGCAAGCACCATATTCTTTGGCGTACAAATTTTAGCAATCAGTTTACGATTGCCGCCAATCTCAATACCTGCAACTAAAATCATAAAGTTCAAAGCAGTCATCAAGGTTGTATCCAAAGCAGGCTTGTCGCTTACATCGAAGCACAAGTAGCCTAACAAAATACCGCCTGCAATCGCACCAAAGAGAGAATAAATCATGATTCGTTTTCCCCCTCTTCGTCGAAGTTACGAGCTAAAAGCTTGATGATTACATAGAACATCACCATTGTTCCAAGAATAGCGCAACCACCTAAAATAAAGGCTTGCTTACCAAGAGTTTCTATTTGCGCCAAAAGATTACTGTCGCAGCCAATCTTCGCACCTAAGCAAATAAGCATTAGATACAGGCACGCTAAAGATAATCTGTTCAGCCATAATTTTATTTTAAAACTAAGCACGTCGAACCATCCCAAAAGGATACCTACAACAATGCAAAAGATAATTTCTTCCATAAAGTTCCCCTAAAATCAAAAGCAATACAGTAAAGGCTCCGCATTTTGCGGAGCCTCTTTTTGTTTTCTTTTATTCCATGGACATAAGCAAGGGATAGAGAGGTTGTCCGCCGTGGAACAATTCAATTTCCCAATCCTCGTTGATTTCACCTAAATGTTCAACGATTTCATCTGCCTCTTCCTTGGTAATATCTTCACCATAGTACAAGGTGATGAGTTCGTAATCGCTGTCTTCAAGCATTTTATCGAGAACAGCTTTTACGCTCAAACCAGTGCAGTAAATTTTGTCGTTAATCAAGCCAAGGTATTCACCTTTATGAACTTCTACACCATTAACAACGCTGTCACGAACTGCAACAGTAACTGCACCACTAGTTACGCTTCTAGCAGCTTCAGACATCACAACATAGTTTTCTTCCATGCTGGATTCAGGATCAAAGTTGAAGAGCGCCGCCATACCTTGTGCCAAGTTAGCAGTGGAAACGTAGTTAACATTGGAATCACCCAACATTTTCTTAACTTGGTCTGCTGCCAAGATAATGTTCTTGTTGTTGGGAAGGATGATGTATTGTTCGTATTCGCCATTTTCAATAGCGTTAACGAAATCTTCAACAGGAGGATTCATGCTTTGACCGCCACTGATGATTTCCGCAGCACCCAAGTCACGCATGATTTTGGCAACACCGTCACCGGCAGCAACGGCAATAATACCTACGCCTGCACGTTTAACAGGAGTTTGAATCATTTCTTCATCATCGGAGAAAATACGGTTTTCGTGTTGGTCAACCATGTTTTCAATTTTGATATCGTGCAAAGTGCCCCATTGTTGAGCAGTGTTCAGCACGTTACCAGGATTTTTACTGTGGATGTGTACTTTAACAATGTCTTCAACAACAGCTACAATCAAGGAGTTGCCGAAACCGGTCATTGCGTCCACAACAGTCTTTTTATCTACATTTGCACCTTTTACGATGAATTCAGTGCAATAGGGGAATTCTAAATCAAGAGGTTCTTCATCGCCTGCTTGCATTTTAACGTTAGCCTTTTGGGTAACTTTAATTTCTGCGCAGTCTTCGCCACGCAAACCAGCCAAGCAACCTTCAAGGAAAGCAATCAAGCCTTGACCACCTGCGTCAACTACGCCAGCAGCTTTAAGAGCAGGAAGTTTTTCCGGAGTTTCTGCCAGTTCCAATTTGCCAACACGGATAGCTTCATTGAAGATATCTTCCAAACCTTCGCAGTTACGAGTTGCAGTATAAGCACCTTTCGCAATACCACGAGCTACGGTAAGAATAGTACCTTCTACCGGTTGGGAAACGCTACGATATGCAAAGAGAACGCCGTATTGGAAAGCTTTGCCCAATTCGTTATTGCTAGCAAGATTTTTGCCTGCCAAACCGCGACCAATGCCACGGAGCAATTGGGAAAGAATTACGCCGGAGTTACCACGTGCACCCATGATTGCACTCTTTGCCGCAGCGAGACCGATTTCGCCAACAGTGGAGTTGTCGTCCATCGCACTTAACTCACGAGCAACAGAAGCCATAGTATGCATCATATTAGTACCGGTATCACCGTCAGGAACGGGAAAAACATTCAAGTCATTGATAACTTGATAGTTTTTCTCAAAGCTATGGTAAGCACCAAGCAGCATATCCTTAATTTGTTTACCGGTAATATATCTTTTATCCATAATTAAAACAACCTTTCTACTACGCTTTTTGTCTTACGAAAAGACCAATTGCGCCGGGGCCAAGATGCGCCGCCAAGGGAGTACCAATTTGAGTAATCCAAATGGGAACGCCAGGATGTTTAGCCGCCATTTCCGCACGCAGATACTCTGCATCTTCTTGTACCAATGCGTTAGGAATGAAAATTTCTTCAAGCTCGCCTTGTTCGTTAGCAATTTCCAGCAAACGTTTCAAAGCTTTCTTGCGGGTACGAACTTTATCATAGGGAACGATGTTACCATCTTCAACAACGTGAATAATGGGGCGAATACCAAAGATGCTGCCCAAAAGCGCACCAACTGCACCGATACGACCGCCTTTTGCCAAATATTCAAGGGTGTCCAAAGTGAAGTAAGTTTTAGTGCGTCTTACAAGGTCATGAGCATAAGCTTCTGCGTCGTCCATAGAAATGCCTTCTTCAACTTTTTTAAGAATAGCATTTGCCATACCGCAGATGGAACAGCCTGCAGCTTTACTATCAATAACGCGAATATCCGCACCGGGAATTTCGTCCATAACTTGTTTTGCAGCAACGCAGCAAGTTTGATAAGTACCACTGAGTACGCTATCGCAGTTAATTACCATAACTTTTTTGCCTTGTTTAACAAGGTCAGTGTACATTTCAATCATATGACCGATAGGCGGTTGAGAAGTTGCAGGAAGTTTGCCGGTCTTCTTAACCAAATCGAAAAGATAAGCAGTGCTTCTATCGCCATCAAACCATTCTTCATTGCCGTGACGTGCGACAAGACGCAGCACGTGCATGCGAGGATGATTCATTAAATCAGTATCTTGTACGTCAGAAATGCTATCAACAATTACGTGTATATCGTCGTGCATAATGAGCCTCCTTAAAAGCATTTATACCGAATTTAACCTATAGTTAACTTATATTTTATCACATCACTTTTCCTTTTGCCACATTCCTGTCACAATCTTTCCTACATATATATAGGAAGCCTTTTAATTATTCATTTAACGTCCATTAAAATCCAATATAGCAAAAAAAAAAAAAAGCCCTTGCGAGAAGGGCCAAATGAGGGGCTGTTTGATTGCCTTAAGTATAACAAACTTGTATACAAAATGCAAGCCAAACACCCACAATATTTAAGGTATTTATTTCTTTTACCACACAAGATAAAGTGGTAAATATTATATCACTTTTTTACAGAGCCATCTGCATTGCCACCGTTAGCAAGAATTGCTTTTACTACGGTATCAATGCCTGCTTTTGCATCTACTTCACTGCTTCTAATGCTGGGAGCTAAATCTTTGGCAGCCTTGCTTTCACCAGACAAATCACCCTTTTCAGCTTTGAGCATGGCAGCATTGTACTCTTCTTCAAAAAGTCTGCTGGATTCTAAAACTCTCTCGCTAGGTTTCACGCCTTGCATTTCTGCAACTTTAGCGCGCAAAGCAGTCATATCAGGAACCCAGTAACCAGTTTCGTTAAGATGTACAGGCGCACCGGGAACAGTTTCAATTTTCACACCGGGACCGCCGTCTTTAACACGAATATAAAGAGCAGTACCAATATGTCCTAAATCACTCACGGAAAGGTCACTAACAAGCATTGCCAACAATTTTTGATACAAGCCGTCAATATACATAACCATCAGGTTATCAGCAATCTTTTCGTACATTTTTACGATAAATCGTTGCTGACGATGAATTCGAGCGTTATCGCCTTCTTCATCACGATAGCGGACAAATTGGATTGCTTCCTTACCGTTGATATTTTGGAAACCTTTTTTCAAATCAACAGTAAAGCCATCATTCTTATCAACGGAATACATATCTTTTTCTACTAAGAAATCTAAACCGCCAATATCATCAATGATTTCTTCAAACTCTTTAAAGCCAATCAAAAGATGTCTGTGAATCTTAATACCTAAGAATTCTTCCATGGTTTGTTTAGTAAGTTTAAAGCCACCGTAGGAATAAGAATGATTTATTTTATCCCAACCATAACCGGGAATGTGTACGCGAGTATCGCGGGGAATGTTTAACAAATAAGGAACTTTGGTATTTTCATCAAACATCAGCATAAAGAAGGCATCGCTTCTGCCGTTGGGACCATCGCCCTCACGAAAATCCTTGCCCATTACCAAAATGTTTTGACGATTGGAAAGCAGTTCCCTCTTATCAAGACGACTGGTAACCGGAGTGTCAACGCTAATCTTGCCCCCGCCCATCATTATATAAACTACGGCTACCAAAACGCCCAAAATGCACATGGTAGTTCCGTTCAGAAATTTTCTCATCAAATAAACACCTTTCAATTAAGCAAACTCATTTAAAACAGGCTTACAACGTTTCAAGAATGCATAAAGCATTCTCGCCGTCAAACCCCAAATCACATAATCGTTATACTTATAAAAATAAACATTGTAGGTTTTACGATAACGCCAATCTTTATCACGACCAGGCACAAGCTCCAAGGGGAAATCGTCTAAAGGGCGATCAGCCATTTCCATACCACAGACCATCGGCTCGTTATTAAGGAACCATTCCAACGGCACAGTAAATACTTCTTCCACTTCATCAGGATTAAAAGTAATATCTTGGTGGTTATGAAGCAAGCCTACAAAAGGATGAATGATGGGCCCCATATGAGTTACGAGAGAATCAAGCTCACCACAAATTTCAATGTCCTGTGTTTGCAAGCCAAGTTCTTCACAAGTTTCACGAATAGCAGTACGCTCGAAGCTATTATCCGCACATTCGTACTTACCGCCGGGGAAACAAATCTCTCCCGGTTGACGCTTCAAAGTTTTCGCACGGACTTCGAACAAAACAGCAGGACCAGCTTCCGTTTTAACAATAGGAATAAGCACGGCTGCTTCCCATAATCTATCCAATCTATCAATTCCGGCAGGACGTCTATGTAATTTTTCGTAAAGTCGTTCCATTAATCTGTTCATATCAGCCATTTTAAACACCTACGTTCAATATTATACATATCTTATAAAACTTTTTCTACGTTTTAGAAAAAATATCCTTCTATAAAAATTGAAGGATTTGCAAAACGTGTTAGAAATAAAAAAAGCGTTCCGCAAAATGCGGAACGCTCTAATCTAAACAACTTATAAACTTTTCTTGTATGCTGCGTGGTTGGTACAGCCAGAGAACTCATTAAGCTTGAAAGAGTGTCTTAACGCCTCAGTGATAAATGCTTTCGCTTGCGCCACAGCATCTTCCACTGCCAAACCATTTGCCAAACCTGCAGTAACTGCTGCAGAATAAGTGCAGCCTGCACCATGGTTATAGGAAGGATAGATTTTCTTAGCGGACATTTCTTTAAATTCTTTACCATCGTAGAAAACATCTATCGCTTCGTCACGTTCCATACGTTCGCCACCTTTGATGACTACGCATTTCGCACCCAATTCTTTAATGCGACCTGCTGCTTCCTTAATTTCATCAAGGCTATTTACTTTGGGCATATCTGCCAAGTAAGCAGCTTCAATGGTGTTAGGAGTAATCACGTCAGCACGTTTTACTAAATACTTTTTAATGGCAGCTGCAGCATCAGGTACCATAATGGCATCGATACCTTTGCAAACCATAACAGGATCAATAACTACATTTTTCAAGTTGTAGCGATCAATACTTTTCGCCACCAGTTCTACCAAGTCAGCACTACCAAGCATACCGGTTTTCATAGCATCGATACCGATACCATCCAAAATAGTTTCCAGTTGCTTTTCGATAATGTGCATTTCCACAGGATAAACATTGTGGAACCAATTATTGTGAGGATCCATAGTCACAATAACGGTCAGAGCTGTCATACCATATACACCCAGCTCTTGAAAAGTTTTTAAATCGGCTTCCATACCTGCGCCACCGCTAGTATCACTACCTGCGATGGTCAAAGCTTTAGGCATTGCGCACATAAAGCGTCCCCTCTTTTCTTTGTAAGTTTTTAACCAAAAATTTCAAAAAGCACTATGGCTAGAGCACCGGGTATCCCAAAGAACCCTGCAATAAGCGCTTTAATGACAGTAATCTTCAACCCAAAACCAACAAATCCACCAACAAGATTAACAAGCCACAGCATAGCTGCACCTACCAACCCATTCCAAACAAGTTGGAAAGGCAGTTCAAACAACTGCACAACAAATAAGATTAATAACAAACCTACGATGTAAGGCCAAAAGGAAGTCAAATCCCCAACATCCCCGATTTTGCCTAAGGAAGCACCAACATCACCCAAAGAATCAGAAGAAACTAAGGAACTGATAGTGTTCCAGATACCACTGAAATCAATGGAGCTTACGGAATTCCATACATCTTTAGCAATTTTCATTACTTCATCCATTTTAACCCCTCCCTCTTTACATTTCGCGCCTATTTTCCAAAGCGCGGGACAAGGTTACTTCATCTGCATATTCCAAGTCGCCGCCAACGGGCAAACCGTGAGCTATACGACTAATCTTAATTCCAACAGGCTTTAAGAGCTGCGCCAAGTAAGTGGCAGTAGCTTCGCCCTCCACATCAGAATTTGTGGCAATGATAATTTCACTGACACTTTCCTTTTGCAGACGTTGGAACAATTCGCGAATACGCAGATTGTCAGGGCCAATGCCATCTAAAGGAGAAAGCACGCCGTGCAAAACGTGGTACAGACCGTGATAGCCCCTACTACGCTCCATGGCAGCAATATCTTGAGGCTGTTCTACAACGCACACAGTAAACTTATCACGTGTAGGATCAGCACACACTTCACACACATCACCGTCCGTCAAATTAAAGCATGAACGGCAGTAGTGAATTTGCTCCTTGGCATTGGTTAAGGCTTGCGCCAAACGACGCACATCCTCTTCCGACATATCAATGATATGATAGGCAAGGCGCATGGCAGTCTTAGAGCCAATGCCCGGTAAACGGCGCAATTGCTCGTGCAGATTTGCCAAAGGCCTTATCATTCTTGCCATATTACATACCGGGCAGTTTCATGCCGCCAGTAATTTTAGCCATTTCTTTTTCGGACATTTCGTCAGCTTGACGGATACCATCGTTAACTGCGGAAACAATCATATCTTCCAACATTTCGATATCTTCAAGATCTACAGCGTCCGGATTGATTTTAATGGAAACCAATTCTTTGCGACCGCTAACTACAACGGTTACAGCGCCACCACCAACAGTAGCTTCTACAGTACGTTTTTTAAGTTCTTCTTGTGCTTTCAACATATCGTTTTGCATTTTTTGAACTTTTTTCATCATTGCTTGCATATTACCCATGCCGCCACCAGGAAACATAATAAAATCCTCCTTAAAATTTAAAAATTAATTTTTACAATTCTTGTAAGGTGCCACCAAAAACATTATGAGCTTTCTTCACCGCATCAGGCACATTATTTAAATCTGCTTGAGGAGCGGGAGCCTGTTCTTTTTGAACAGGAGCTTTTGCCTGCACTTTAGGCGCAGGTTTAGTTGCACCGGGGACAACACATTCCAGCCTAATGGACTGCCTTGCAATCTTCAAGAGCACGTCCTCGAAAGCCTTCCTGTAATCATCTTTATTCATACGGTCACATTGGAAAGCAGCTTTAAAGCCAACTTGCAAAGTACCGTTGATAAAACTTACTACTTTACCGCCTTTGGCACAGGATACCATGGCGATTTTCTTTTCTGCGGTGAGATAGTCCAGAGTTTTCTTCCAGTATTCTTCACCAGTTGCAAAGTCTCCACCAAACTCTTCCACTTCCACAACTTGTGCTTGCGCTTTTGGCAAATCTTGCAAAGCAGACTGCAAGGTTTGTGCTTTAGGAGCTTGTGGTTTTTCTACAGGCTTCGCTACAAAGTTAGAAGCTTCCTGCACTTTTTGAGAGGGAACTTCGATTTTCGGAGACTCTTCTACTTTTTGAACAGGAATTTCCATTTTGGGAACTGCTTGTTCAACTTGGGAAGCAGCTTTCGGTTTCGAAACGCTACTTTCCATTTTTACAGGAGCTTCTGCGTAGCGAACGCTAACTCCATTTGCAACTTGTTTTTCTAATTGCTCAACACGAGCAGTCAAGGCAGCAAGAGTGCTACCTTCCTGACGGCACAAATCGAACAAGCACAGCTCGCCGGTAATGCGAGGACGTACAGTCCAACGCAGCTCACCGAGTCCTGCGTGCAAGCGTTCTTCCGCCGCCAGCAATCTATCATTTGAAAAGAGAGGCGCACTTTCTGCTAAAGCCTCTGCTGTATCAGTCAAATACACTTCTTGGTAACTGGGTGCTGCTTTATATAAAAGCAACGCACGCAAGTATTCTGCTAGCTCTGTCAAAACTTGGCGTACATCCTTGCCTTGTTCCAAAAGAAAGTTAAGTTTCTCCAAAGTTGCAGACAAGTCTTGTCTACCAATTGCTTGGACAAGTTCGCGTAAAGTTTCGCGACCAACAATGCCCAGGACCTCACGTACGGTAGTAGCAGTAACCTGCTCACCCATAACACCGCATTGGTCAAGTAAGCTAAGAGCATCACGCATACCGCCTTCAGACTGAATGGCGATTAAGCGCAAGGCTTCCCTATCTGCATTGATACCACTACGTTCTGCAATCATTGCCAAATGGTCAGTAATTTCTTCCACGGTTACACGACGAAAGTCAAAACGTTGGCAGCGAGAATGAATGGTCGCAGGAATTTTGTGAGGGTCAGTAGTTGCCAGAATAAAAATTACGTGAGCAGGCGGTTCTTCCAAAGTTTTCAAAAGTGCATTGAAAGCTTCCGTTGTCAGCATATGCACTTCGTCGATGATATAAACTTTGTACCTGCCATTTACAGGAGCAAAAGCAAGCTGCTCCCGCAAAGTTTTTATTTCTTCAATACCACGATTGGAAGCTGCGTCGATTTCAAACACGTCCATGGAAGTGCCTGCAGTAATACGCTCACAGTTTACGCACTCACCACAAGGATGTGCAGTCGGTCCCTTGTCGCAATTAAGTGCCTTAGCTAAAATGCGCGCTGTACTGGTCTTGCCTGTGCCGCGAGGTCCAGCAAAAAGATAGGCGTGAGCAATCCTGCCACTTGCCAATGCATTGGACAAAGCAGTTTTTACAGCTTGTTGTCCCACAAGAGTATCAAAATCTTGAGGACGCCATCTGCGGTATAACGCTACATAAGCCATAGGGAACAGCTCCTTTCATGTAAAAGTCTTATAATCCCTATAATTATATTATAAATCTCGTAATTTTTCTACAAGCAATATTATAAACCCCTCAGACGCCTACGGCGCCAGCTCCCCTAAAGGGGCGCCATAATAAAAAAAGCACCGCACAAATGCGATGCAATAAAAAATTCTCTGCACAATCGTGAAACCGGGCACCCCCGCGGCACATGATAGTATCCGCTTAAGGCTGCTACCTTCCGATCCTGACCTGGTTCACGGGCTACCATTGCGCAGGACCCGGCCTCACGATTCTACAGAGAAATAAAAAAGCCGCTTATGTGCGGCACGTTTTTAAGTGGCGGAGAGAGAGGGATTCGAACCCTCGGTACGCTTATCACGTACACACGCTTTCCAGGCGTGCACCTTCAACCGCTCGGTCATCTCTCCAGGTTGAAAACTTTAAACAATTTTCAATTTTGTGCCAGTACATACGTACTTGCAGTAAAACAACTGCAAGTAGTATTATACGGGCTTTTATTGGTAAAGTCAAGAACTTTTTTAGAAAAATGTTAAAAATTTTACATCAATCGTCCAACGCATCTTCTGCCGGTAAAAGTAGAATTCCGCAAGTAGAATTAAGCACTACGTTTTGAGCAGTACTGCCCATTACCAAACCCTTAACAAGGCCTGCGCCGGTTTTAGCAATGATAATCAAGCTTGCGTGTTCTTGGCGAGAAACGTGCACGATTTCTTTGGATGCAGCTCCGCGACCAATGCGGTAATCTGCTTTAATGCCAAAGATTTTCAATTCGTCCACCAGTTCTTGCAAAAAGAGTCTTGCGTTACCATACTTTTCCTTGTATTCCTCTTTACTGCGATAACGTTCGATAACGTGAATAAAGATTACATTACCAATATATTCACGCAAACCACGCACTACGTTAAGGCAGTCCAAGGATTTTTGAGAAAAGTCTGTAGGAATAAGAATGGTATCTAAAAGTTTGGAAGCATCCTTGTTATCTTCCTTGCTGATAAACAAGGGCAAAGTTGTAGCGCGCGCCAAATCGAAAGTTGTGCTGCCCATAAGGGTACTTTTCAAGAAACCCTTGCCGTGAGAAGCAACCATCAGCAAATCTGCTTCGTGTTCTTCCCCTGCATCACAAATTGCTTCAAAAGGCTCGTCGCCAACAGGAGTAACAATAGTTACTTCTTCATAGCCTGCCTGTTCCAAATCATTTTTATACCCTTCCAAACGACTGTTAACTTTTTTATAGTTACTACCGTCAGGGTCGGCGTCATCGTCATCATCGAAAACGTGCGCCAAAACCACTTCGGTTTCCGTGTCGGGGCAAAGGCTGAACAGACACTCGGTAAGATTGTCGGACTGAGGCGTTAAGTCGGTCGCCAACAGAACTTTTGCGAATGTACTCATCTTTCTGCTCCTTAAAATTTATAAATTACATATTGAAAATTTTACCGGGATTAAGAATTAAGTTGGGATCCCAAGCCAGCTTAATTTTCTTCATCAAATCAAGTTCTGCTGCAGGAGTGAACTCTTCCATATAGCCGAGCTTTTTAGCACCAATGCCGTGTTCGCCAGCCATACGTCCACCAAGTTCATAAACATAAGCATAAACTTCTTTGTGGAAATCATAAACATGTTTTTCCCAATCTTCGTCGCTAAGCTCGCCTTTGCACAATACTACATGCAAGTTGCCGTCGCCAACGTGTGCGTTAATTTTTGCAGGAACGGGGAACGGATATTTAGCGTCGATTTCCATAATCTTTTTAATGGTATCAGCAATTTTATCTACGGGAACAACGATGTCGTCAGTCAAGGAAACAAGGCTGATAAGACGTACGGATTCTTGGCAGTTACGACGCATGCTCCAGATGCGGTCATCAGCTTCAAGAACGTCAACAGCTCCAGCTTCTTCGCACAAATCATTAAGTTGTTCCATTTTCAAATCAAGTTCATCTTCATTGTAGGTTTCAACGGTGATGATTACATAAATGCCATCTTCGTAGTGCGGCGCTGCTTTAAAGTCAAGGTAATCAGCAGTACTACGAACATAGGAGTTATCCATGTATTCGATACTGGTAGGGTTCACGCCAGCTTTAATAAGCTTGGGAACTACGTCAATCGCATTTTGGGGTTCGTCAAAAACTGCCAGCATATCGAAACGATAGGGAGCCATGGGCAAAAGTTTCAAAGTAGCTTTGGTGATGATACCCAAAGTACCTTCACTACCCATTACAAGTTGTTCCATGCAGTAGCCGGTGCTGCATTTTTTCAAACGCGCGCCAACCTCTACGATTTCACCAGTCGGAGTTACCATTTCAAGGCAATAAACTTGGTTACGAGTTACGCCATAGCGAACTGCTTTGTTACCGCCTGCGTTGGTTGCAAGGTTACCACCGATTTGGCAGCTTTCAGCACTGCAGGGGTCACCAGCATAAAGGAAGCCTGCTTCGTTAGCCATTTTTTGAATGTCGATGGTACGCACGCCAGCTTCAACAACCATATACATAGCTTCGGTGTTCATTTCGATAACTTTGTTCATACGTTCAGTCAAGAGAACGATACCACCACAAACAGGGATAGCACCGTCAGCCAAGCTGGTACCGCCACCACGAACGGTTACAGGAACATTGTATTTATTGCACAGTTTTACAACTGCAGCAACTTCTTCTGCACTGCCAGGAAGCACTACAGCTTCGGGCATATGGAATTTTTTCGGGTCAGTTTCTTCGTCAGTTTTATATTGATCAAGTTTATCAGCAGCAGTCCATACATTTTCTGCACCAAGAGCAGCTTGAAGTTCTGCTAACATTTCTTCGCAAAAAGGATTATAAGTTTTCATTATTCTTCCCCTTTCATCATTTGTAAATTTATATTGGGATTTACATAACGTTTATTATTATCCAAGGTGAGCTTGCCTGCGCTAATGGCACTTTGAGGACACCAATGGAAGCAACCTAAACAACTTGCACAGTTAGCACCAAAGGCAGGCTTACCATCAACAATGGTAATGTTTTCCATTTGGCAAATCTCTGCACAAATGCCACAGCTTATGCATTTGGTAGCATCAACAGTCATTTCTTCAAACTTTAATCTATTTTTAAGATACCACCAGCTTGCAGAAGTACCAAAGAGTTTCCAAAGCATAGCTTCTTTTACGGAAGTAACATCAGCTTTAGCTTCAGCAACTTCTTCTGCAATTTTTGCAATGACAGGTTCCGCTGCCTTTAATTGCTCTACGCGCTTTTCCTGGGGAATACCAAAGAAGTTGTCGGGCATTAACACTGTTTGTGCGTAATTCAAGGTAATCTTCTTTGCCACCAAAGCGTCGCTCATTTGTTTTAAGGCACGACCTTGATT
Source organism: uncultured Phascolarctobacterium sp. (assembly GCA_937901335.1). GTDB lineage: Bacteria > Bacillota > Negativicutes > Acidaminococcales > Acidaminococcaceae > JAHHUH01. Next base: position 17,961 of record CALCHC010000116.1, read on the forward strand.
GCCACCCATAGTTACTACACCAAAACAATAGTTAGGTTTAGCTTGCAGCTTTTCTAAAAATTGCGCCATCATCGGAGGTAAAGCGAAGCAATATACGGGGCTTACAATGCCAACAACTTCGTCCTTAACATCGTAAGGCTTGCGCAAATAACTACCAATGGTTTCTAATCTACAATCTTCTAATTTTTCAGCAAGCTGCCTTGCAGCGTAAAGGCTATTGCCACTACCGCTCAAATAAAATATAACAGCCATATTGCTCTCCTTAAATATCATTTAAAAATATTTATAGTATTAGAATTTATTATATCGCAAAAAAGGTTGAGGAGCAAGAAAGTACGCTACACCCTCGGTTAAAGGCATAAGAAAAAGGCGTTCCATAAGGAACGCCTTTAAAAACAAGATTAGAAGTTGTATTGGTAAGAAATGGATACCAATTTGGTGTAGGAGTCATGCATTTTAGCACGTGCATAGAAAGGTGTTTCACCTTGAATGCTCAAATCGCCAACTTTCATATAACCAATAGCCAATGCAAGAGTTTGTTTTTCATCATGGTATTGGGTACCAAGAGTAAAAGTAGTTCTAGTACCAGTAGGAACCATAAAGTCTGCACCTCTAGTGCTTTCATCACCAAAAACATAGTCAGGAATACCAGACTCATCATAAGCCGCACCAGCAAGCAAGGAGTATTTATCACTCAATTTATGTTCAATACCGATAGCATAACGCCAGCCATCTTTCCAATTTTTAGGATTCGGTTCGGGATGTGCACCATTAAAGCTAATAGGGAACTTGTCAAAACGACTCCAACGAGTCCAAGTACCGTTCAATTCAACGCGAGTTTTATCATTGAATTTATGACCGTAACCAATCATTACGCTTTCCGGCAAAGTTACACAACCATAAGCTTCACCTGCTTTGCCTGCCATAACACCAGAAGCTCTAACATTTGCTTCCATAGAGTGGTTTACTGCACTGCGATAAACGATACCCATTTCATTTTTATCGTCAAAAGCATAGTTAGCTGCAGCATTCCAGCCCAAAGCATAGCTTTCACCTTCTACTTGCATTTTGGTAGTTAAATCAAAAGGTGCAGTCTTATCAATTTGCAACCATGCATAGTTAACTTCTGCACCTAAGGAAGCAGACCATTTATTATCGAGTTTTTTAGCATAGTTAAC
>CALCHC010000117.1 GCA_937901335.1 uncultured Phascolarctobacterium sp.
GACGCAACATTTTAGTTAAAAATATCGTTGCCCACATATTCGCTTCATAGATGAGAGCAAGTTTTTAGAAATTACAGCTCAGGATGTGTGCTTAACGATATTTTTCTCGATTATGTTGTTGCTACTCGTCACAATCGTTTCACAGGAAGTAATAGTGCGTGTATTATTTACTTATGGGCAATTATTGGATTAATAAATTTTTAAGATGTAAAGGATTAAGGTTAGCTGTGTCGAAGAAGTAAAGAATTAAATTTTGTAAAACATATGAAATAACTTGAGTGTAATAGATTGGAGCTTGGTATGGCAAAAGTAGTAGAAGGCTTGAATGATTTAGCGACTATGTATCCAGAAATTGCTAAACAGTGGCATCCAACTGCAAATGGACAATTGTTACCAACCCAAATTGCTTCCAGGACTAATAAAAAATATTTTTGGCTTTGTGAAAATGGACATACATATGAAGCTACTGCTGACCATAGGGTAAGAGGTAGTGGATGTCCTTATTGTGGTAATAAAAAAGTGTTATTGGGATTCAATGATTTAAAAACAAGATATCCTGAATTGTTAGATGAATGGGATTATGAGAATAATGATAAGCAACCAGAAGAATTTGTTTTTAGTTCGCGAAAAAAAGCAAAGTGGATATGTAAAACTTGTGGTAATAGGTGGGAAGCTTCTATAGATCATAGAACAGGAAAACGAAAAACAGGATGCCCTGAGTGTGCTAAAAAGTTGCGTGGCGAATTGAAACATAAGTATGCTTTAGAGAATAATGGTTCAATAACAGATCCACTGTTACTAAAAGAGTGGGATTATGCTAAGAATACAAAGGGACCAGAAGCTTATACACCTAGTTGTAATGTAAAAGTATTTTGGAAGTGTTCTGTATGTGGTTATGAATATGAGTCCAAAATAAATAATCGAGCAAATGGTAAAGGATGCGCATGCTGTGCTAACTTAGTTGTTGTTAAAGGAGTGAATGATTTAGCTACTACACATCCTAAATTAGCTGCTGAATGGCATCCTACAAAAAATGGAGATTTGACTCCAGATAAGGTAACATATGGTAAAGGTAAGAAGGTTTGGTGGGTATGCTCAGAAGGGCATGAATATCCAGCGACTATCTTACATAGAAGTCATGGGACAAATTGTCCAATCTGTAATTCAGGTAGGCAAACATCTTTTGCGGAACAAGCAGTCTTTTTTTATGTTAAGAAACTTTTTGATGATGCTATTAGTAGATATACTGATATATTTAGAAATGGTATGGAGTTAGATATTTACATACCGTCTAGAAAGCTTGCAATTGAATATGATGGTGAGGCTTGGCATAAACCTGAAAAAGTTAGACGAGAAAAAGAAAAATATCGTATATGTAGAGAAAATGGCATTAGGCTTCTGAGGCTTAAAGAAAAAAGAAACGACACTGATAGATGGTCAGCAGATGAGATATTGAATATTTCCGGAAATGGTCCAATGTATGAACATAAAAATTTAGCGATTTTAATTAGAGCTTTGCTAGACAAGTTAGATTCACGGTCAAATTTTTGGACTAGGAAAAGAATGAGTGATTTACATAGTCCCATTGACATTAATTTAGAACGTGATGAAATGGAAATACGTTCCTATATGACAAAAATTAAAGGTGACTCTTTAGAGGATTTATTTCCAGAAGTTGCAAAAGAATGGCATCCGACAAAAAATCTTACTGTAAAACCCAATCAGGTAAAAAGAGGAAGTACAGCAAAATATTGGTGGTTGTGTCCTGTATGTAACAATGAATATAAAGCTTCTGTATATCATAGAACCTCCGGAACTGGATATCCGAAGTGTGGTGCGAAGAAAAGTGCTGCTAGTAGAAGCAAAAAAGTTAGTATGATAGATATGGAAACTAATGAAGTGTTAAAAACTTTTGAGTCAATTTCAGCTGCAGCACAATATATGAATTTTAGAACTACAAGTAATATTACTAGTGTATGTAAAGGTAATAGACCTCATGCTGGAGGATATTTATGGCGGTATGCTGATGAAATAGAATTGTAGTAGATTTGAGTTTGTGTAAATAAAATATTTGGTGGTGTTTAGTGTGCGTAGATGTTTTATGTTATTGTTTTTCTTAATGTTTATGACAAATTCTGCTTTTGCTGCAAAGCAACAATGGATTGATAAAACATATGATTTTAGTGTTCCTAATAGTATGGTAGTACAGCTTATCATACCGGAGTCGGTAAAGAATGGAATTATAGAACACGAAACAACAGAAATTTTTGATGAGTATCTCAAAGAAAGATTAGCTGATAAACTTTTAAAAAATAAAATTAACGTTTTTCGGCATGAGGATGCTTTTGAGAATGTTGATTTATTTTGCAAGATAACATTACAGAAGTATATAACCACTACTCAATATCAGCAAGGATATTCAATTGTTGAATCAGTTCCTCAAACTAATACTGTACTTAATTCTGATGGTATGTTTAATACTGTAACAACATATAAAACTGAAACAAAGTATGTTCCTGGAGGTAACTTCCCTGTTGCGTTTATGATGATTAAATATGAACTAGTAGATGTAAAAACATCAAAAATAGTTTGGACTAGAATTGATGACGAGGCTAAAGCAAGCCAGGTAAGCCAATTTTTTCATACATCTCCTGAAGCAAGTGACTTGTTTAAGGGAAGTTTAAAAGATTATTTTTCTTCTATTAGTTCAAAATTAATTAAAGCAAAAAAGAAAAGACTAAAAAATAGTTAATTGGAGTACAGAAGAAATATAAAGACTATGGTTTTGTATATTTTATGGCGTACACCTACTCCAGCATATAAGTAAACAATTTGTTGAATTCTACTAATATTTATAGTAAAATGTAGTTGCAAAAGGTGGATATTGCGTATCAAGGTGACACGCAAAAAGTAAAAACCTCGGAGTTGCCGCTCCGAGGTTTTTGTTTTGGGCTAGCCGTGCGCTACAAGTTTCTGTCTAACCACTTGCAAATATAGTTGCCGGCTACACTTGCCATAACAGAAATAAAAAAGGCAGATATTACTTCTATCAAAGTGACACCTCCTTCCCGCTGGAAAGAGTCACAGCTCTGTAATTATAACAAATATGAAGATTGCTAGCAAATATTTTCAGAATAATCTGGCATATATTGGATTTGTGATAATATAAATATAAAATACAATTTACTATCAAAACAATAAAGGCGTAACCGCTGAGCGGTTACGCCTTTTGTACGTTTTCAGATATTTAATTAGTAAGTGTTGCCGGGATATGCTTTGAGTGCTTCGCCTAAAATGTAGATAGCTTTTTCCAAATCTTCGGATTTGAGAACATAAGCCAAGCGAGCTTCGTTTACTCCACGAGCAGGATCATTGTAGAAACCATTGCCCGGAGCAAACATTACGGTTTCGCCATCGATGTCGAAGTTTTCCAAAGTCCAGATAGCAAATTTTTCTGCGTCGTCAACGGGCAGAGCTACCATTACATAGAATGCGCCTTTGGGATCACTTGCTGCAACGCCGGGGAGTTTAGCCAAAGCGTTAGCGATGGTGTCACGACGTTTTTTGTATTCTTGGTTAACTTCTTCCAAATAAGTTGCCGGAGTGTCGTAAAGTGCAGCTGCGCCAACTTGTTCCAAGATGGGGGAGCACAGACGAGCTTGGCAGCATTTGATGATTTCTTTGCCGAAAGCTTTGTTTTTGCAGATGATGCAACCAATACGAGCACCGCAAGCACTGAAGCGTTTGGAAACGGAGTCAATCATGATTACGTGTTGGTCAAGTTCAGGCATGGTGCCGAAGCTGCGATATGCACCGTCATAAACGAATTCGCGATAAACTTCGTCAGCGATGAGAGCGAGGTCGTGTTTGAGAACGATGCGGGAAATCATTTCCATTTCTTCTTCAGTGTATACTACACCAGTGGGGTTACCGGGATTGGTGAGCAGGATTGCTCTGGTGCGCGGAGTGATTTGCGCTTCGATTTCTTCTTGGCTGGGCAGATGATAACCGTTTTCTACATTGGTTTGTACTGCGTTGATAACAGCACCAAATTCTTTGGCGAAGGTAGTATAGTTAGCATAGTAGGGTTCAAATACCATGATTTCATCACCTTGGTCGCACAGAGCCATCGCTGCAAAAATCAGCGCTTCACTACCGCCGTTGGTGATGAAGATATCTTCTAAATCATAGTTGATACCTTTTTCTTCATAATATTTTTGAATTGCTTTAATCAAAACAGTTTCGCCTTTGGAATCGCTGTAGGCAATAACTTCCGCTTGATAATTGCGGATTGCTTCCATAAATTGGGGCGGAGTAGCAATATCAGGTTGGCCGATGTTTAAATGATAAACTTTTTTGCCTGCTGCCTTTGCCGCGTTTGCATAAGGTGCCAGCTTTCTAATAGGAGATGTAGATAAATTTTGTACGCGTTGAGACAGTTTCATTGTGGATTACCCCTCACATAAATTTTTTCATTCAAGCCTTTTTGGCTACAATAAAAATATTATATCTTGAAGAATATGGATTTGCAAATTTTTTTAATATCGACAAATTAAATATCTAAAAGTGTAAAGTTTTTACTATAAATTCCCGTTTAATTGACTTTTTCGTATCGTAGGTTTATAATATTTGAGATAGTTTTATCTTAAAATTTATATAGAAGTCGAGGTTATAGAGATGTTGGAAGAAAAATATGCTCCCCATGCCATTGAGGAAAAATGGCAAAAATATTGGGACGAAAACAAATCCTTCAAAGTAGAAATGGATGAAAACAAACCCAAGTCTTATGTACTGGAAATGTTCCCGTATCCTTCCGGTAATTTGCACATGGGTCATGTACGTAACTATTCTATTGGTGACGTACTTTCCCGTTTCCGCACCATGAAAGGTTTTAACGTATTGCATCCCATGGGATGGGACTCCTTTGGTATGCCTGCAGAAAACGCAGCTATCAAACATGGCGTTGCTCCGAAAAACTGGACTCTTGAAAATATTGCTAACATGACTCGTCAATTGAAAGCTTTGGGCTTGGCTTATGACTGGGATCGTGAAGTTGCAACCTGCAAAGAAGATTATTATAAATGGACTCAATGGTTCTTCCAATTGTTCTATAAACGTGGCTTGGCTACCAAGAAAAAATCTGCAGTTAACTGGTGCAACACCTGTAACACCGTACTTGCTAACGAACAAGTTATCGATGGCAAATGCTGGCGTTGCGACAACGTAGTTGAAAAGAAAGATTTGGAACAATGGTTCTTCAAAATCACTGACTACGCTGACGAATTGTTGAAAGATTTGGACTTGCTGGAAGGCTGGCCGGAACGCGTTAAAACCATGCAACGCAACTGGATTGGTCGTAGTGAAGGTTTGGAAATGGACTTCGCTATTCCTGCACTCAATGATAAAGTTGCAGTTTACACCACTCGTCCGGATACTTCCTACGGCGTAACTTTCATGGCTTTGGCTGCTGAACATCCGTTGATTGAAAAAATCTGCGAAAACAATCCCAAAGCTTCTGAAATCAAAGCATTCTGCGAAAAAGTTCGCAACCAATCTGATATTGAACGTACTTCCAGTGAATCTGAAAAAGAAGGTATCTTCACTGGCGTACACTGCATTAACCCGTACACTGGTAAAACCGTTGAAATTTGGGTAACCAACTACGTTCTGTACGATTATGGTACTGGCGCAGTTATGGGCGTACCGACTGGTGACCAACGTGACTGGATGTTTGCAGAAAAATACGGCATCGATAAAATCGTTGTTGTTCAACCTAAAGGCGTAAACCTGAAACTGGAAGAAATGACCTGCGCTTACGAAGAAAAAGAAGGCGAATTGGTTAACTCCGGTGAATTTGACGGTATGGAAATGCACGCTGCAATGGCTGCAATCATGGACAAAGCTGAAGCTGAAGGTTTCGGTAAACGTCGTGTAAACTATCGTCTGCGTGACTGGCTGATCAGCCGTCAACGTTATTGGGGCGCTCCCATTCCTGTAATTTACTGCCCGACTTGCGGCGAAGTTCTTGTTCCTGAAGAAGAACTGCCCGTTCGCTTGCCGGAAGATGTTAAATTCGATGCAGGCGCTAAATCTCCGCTTGCTACTTCCGAAGCTTTCTTGAATTGCACTTGCCCCAAATGCGGTGGTCCTGCAACTCGTGAAACCGATACCATGGACACCTTCTTGTGCTCCTCTTGGTACTACCTGCGTTATACCGATCCGAAAAATGACAAGTTGCCGTTTGCTAAAGACGTTAACAACTACTGGGGTCCTGTTGACCAATATATCGGCGGTATCGAACACGCAATCCTCCACTTGCTCTATTCTCGCTTCTTCTTGAAAGTATTGCGTGATGCTGGCTTGGTTGATTACGATGAACCGTTCTCCAACTTGTTGACTCAAGGTATGGTAATTAAAGACGGCGCTAAAATGAGTAAATCTCTCGGCAACGTAGTTTCTCCGGAAGAAATTCTGAGCAAATACGGTGCAGATACTGCTCGTCTCTTCATTCTCTTCGCTGCTCCGCCTGAAAGAGAACTTGACTGGAGCGATCAAGGTGTTGAAGGTTCCTTCCGCTTCTTGAACCGCGTATGGCGTATCATTTACAACTACATGCCTCAAATTGAGCAAAAAGTTACTGAATATGACGTAACTGCTCTTAACGAAACTGATAAAGACTTGCGTCGTGCATTGCACAACACCATCAAAAAAGTTACTGTTGATATTGACACTCGTTTCAACTTCAACACTGCAATTTCTTCCTTGATGGAATTGGTAAATGCATTGTATGGTTACAAAGAATCTGCACAAGAACTCAATGCTGGTTTGGTATATGAAGCAACTTCCGCATTGGTTCGTATGCTTGCTCCCTTCGTTCCGCACATGACCGAAGAACTTTGGCACACTGCATTTGCTGCAGAAACCAGCGTACACGCAGAAGCTTGGCCTGTACATGACGAAGCTGCATTGAAAGTTGACAATGTAGAAATCGTTCTCCAAGTAAACGGCAAAGTTCGTGGCCGTTTGGTAGTTCCTGCAGAAGCAGATGCTGCTGAATTGGAAAAAATCGCTCTTGCTGATGCTAATGTACAAGCAAACATCGGTGGTGCTACCGTTCGCAAAGTAATTTGCGTTCCCGGTCGTTTGGTAAACATCGTAGCAAAATAAGAAACTTTAAAATTTAATAATTAAGCAGTACGTTTTTGTACCTGAATTATTCAGAGCTGTATGGAATAACTTCTGTACAGCTCTTTTTCTTTTTTACATATAGAAGGGTAAAAAGATGAACAACTATAGACAAAAGATTTTCTTATTATGTGCACTTTTAATAGGTTGCGTTTTGACAAGCATTGGCGTCGAGTTTTTCTCAAAGACTGATGAACCAACTCAAATACCAAAAACTGTTTTAAAAGAACAACATATTTTTCAAAATGAAGAGCGGACTTCCAATTTACAAGAGAGGGTTTTGAAAAATAAAACAGCTTTCAATATTCCTAAGAAGCTTTCTAAAAAGGAAAGTACTGTTGAAAAAGCTGATAATGAGAATCAAAAGATAGTGTTGCCTATAAATATTAACACTGCCAGTGAAAAGGAATTAGATGCATTGCCTGGAATTGGTCCTGCCATCGCCCGAAGGATTGTGGAACATCGCAGTTCGCAACCGTTTACAAAGTTAGAAGATATCATGCTTGTAAAAGGTATTGGTAAGAAAAAATTTGCCAAACTTAAGGAGTTGATTACCGTAGAATGAACGTTGAAAAAATTAACTACGTTTATATTGGCTCGGTCCTTTACATTTTGGGATGCTATGGGAGTTTGGAATGGTGGCAACTTAAAAATTATAGTGTTGTTTTGATGGGAGTACTTCTAGTTTTATTGGTAAGCCTACGGTTGAAAAGGTTGCATAAGTTTTGGGGCGTAAGCGTTTGTATGATTTTCTTCTTGCTTGGAGCGTGGGCGGGGAGTAATTCACCGCCTAAACCCGAGAAAACACTACAACCTTACTTTCAGCAGAACGTGCTTGCCTACGGAAGTATTGCTCCTGAAAGTGTGAAGCATTATTCCTATGGGACATCATTCATTTTAAGATGTGAGAAGTCGAACGGTTTTAGTTACTCTCAAAATTTACGTGTGTTCACGAAAGAAAAGGATATCCCTCAAATGGGGAAGGTGTGGTGCAATGGGGAGTTGCTTCCTTTGAACACACTACGCAACCCCGGTGGTTTTGATGGTGAACGTTGGAATTATTTACAAGGTTTGGGTGGGCGCTTGCGTAAGGCGAAGGTGGAAGTGGTAAGTGAAGCGGGAAGTTTCCTAGATAAACTTGCAGTTTTTAATTGGCGTTTGCGTGAGCGAATATTGGAAGTAGCACCTAACGAAAGTGGTGCGTTGCTTTGTGGAATGCTCCTTGGTGGCAGTATTGGTTTAAGTGACGAGGTGCGAGAGGTTTTTGCCACTAATGGCTTGGCGCACTTGCTTTCAGTTTCAGGGACACACTTTGCTTTATTGGCAGGCTTTTTACTGTTGGTGCTACGTCCATTGCCAGTTAAAGTGCGTAAGATTTTAATATTCGTTTTGCTATGTGCTTATACTCTTTTATGCGGATTGAAACCACCGATTGTGCGAGCGTTATGTATGAGTGTGGTGCTTCTATTTGGAAGGAGCGGTGCAGTACGTGGTAATTTATTATGCTTAACTGGGATAGTACTTTTATGCTTTCGTCCTGCGTGGATTCTTGATGTGGGGTTTCAACTGTCCTTCGGGGCGGTGGTTGGATTGATTTGGATTTATCCTAAGCTTAGAGGTTACTTTTGCCATTGGATGCCTGAAATTTTAGGTGAGGCAATGGCAGTTACCATGGCGGCGCAGTTGGCAGTGCTTCCGTTTTTAGTTGTTTATTTTCATCAGTTACCATTGATTTCATTGGTCAGCAATATTTTACTGGTACCTGTTTTGGAGTTGGCAACTATCTTGACGATGGTAGGAGTTGCTTTTGACTTTGTGTTGCCTTTGGGAGAAGCGTTTATCACTATGGCGGCGTGGTTAGTAGATCAAGTTTTGGTGCAGGCAAAATTTTTGGCAAGCTTGCCATTTAGTACAGTTATTGTTGGTAGTTTGCCTTTGTTTTGTGCAGTGCTTTATTATTTTGCGTTAGCAATCTGGGCAGATGTACCTTGTTTGCAGTTTGTACGTAATAAGGAGCGTAAGATTTTTCTAAGTACGATGGGAACTTTACTTTTAGGAACAATAATATGGAAGCATTTTGCTCCTGTTCCATTTACTGCTTACTTTTTAGATGTGGGGCAAGGAGATTGTGCTGTTATACATACGCCAGAACGTGAAGTTGTCGTCATTGATACTGGTGGTTTGAAAAATTACGATACAGGTAGTCGTGTGCTTGTACCTTTCCTGCGAAGTTTAGGTGAGAGTAAAGTTGATGCGTTGCTTTTAAGTCATTATGATTTAGACCATGCGGGCGGAGCAGGTGCTTTGGCACGCAATATGAAAATTGAGCGGCTTATTTTGCCAAGTACAGATTCTTCTAGTGAGATGGAATCAACATTGTTGCGTAAGGTAAAGCCAAGTTTTGTAGAACGTGCGAGCGTGGGCAGGAAGTACGAATTTGGTGAAACAATTTTAGAAGTCTTGGATGCGAATGAAGTGAGTACGGTTGCTTCAATTAAAAATGGTAAGTATAGTTTACTGTTCACTGGTGATATTGATTCTGCACGGGAACGAGCTTTGAAGAATTTGGAACAGCACGATGTTCTGAAAGTTGCTCATCATGGCTCTAAACATAGCAGTAGCTTGGAGTTTTTAGAACAAGTGCAGCCAAAGATAGCAGTAATTTCCGTTGGTGCAGGGAATAGTTACGGACATCCTCATTCTGAAACTTTAGAGCGACTTGATAATGTTGGTGGTAAGGTTTTAAGAACGGATGAGTTGGGGGCTATAAAGATTGTATTTGATGAAAATAGGATTGAGTGTTTTGGTTATGTTGATGGTAAATTTCAAAGAATTGCTTTTTAATAACTAGTAAGTTATAATTAAGGAGGATAAGCTTTGTACAAGATATTCTTTTATCAAGATAGTCGTGGCAATGAACCGGTTTATGATTATTTAAAGTTATTAAGCAAGCGTAAGGACAAGGATAGTCGAATTAAACTTAATAAGTGTAATGACTACATCCAAGCATTAGCGGAATATGGAACTTCAATTGGAGAACCTTATTTAAAACATCTTGAAGATGAAATTTGGGAACTGCGTCCTTTGCGAGATAGAATTTTATTTGCTGCCTGGACAGGTGATGGATTTGTACTATTACATCACTTTATGAAACAAACACAGAAAACACCAAGAAGAGAAATAGAACAAGCTAAAAGAGAGTTAGTAGATTTTAAACAAAGGAGTGAAGGCAATGCGTGAATGGCAAGAGGTTAGAAAAGAATTATTTACTCCAGAAGAAATTGCAGAAAGTGATTTGCGAGTGGCTTTGATTGGAGAACTTATTAAGGCTCGCCAAGAAAAGGGCATTACTCAAAAACAGTTAGAGGAATTAAGTGGCGTAAAGCAACCTGTAATTGCACGTATGGAAAAAGGTACTTCTATTCCTAAAGTTGATACTATTTTAAAAGTATTAGCTCCTTTGGGTAAAAAATTAGCAGTAGTTGCAATCGATGATTAAAAGGTGTAAAAATGATTCTCAAACCTAACGATTTACTGAAAAAATTACATAAAGCAGAGTCTTTACCTAACCTGTTTATCATTTTAGGGAGCGAAGCCTACTACCGTAGCCAACTGCTGGCTGCTATCCTAGAATACGTTTTCGCAGGAGTTGACGCAGCAGATCGCGAGGTTACCGTTTTCGATAAGGATACTAATTTGAACGAACTTGAAGGCGTGATTAACAGCTATCCTTTCTTTTGTGGTAAATCCCTGGTGATTTTGCGAGATGATAAGTTGTGGGGCGGTAAGCAGGACAGCGATGCTAAGAAGCAACAGCTGAAAAAGCTTTTGGCAATTTTGTCCGATGTTCCTGAATATTGCACTGTAGTTTTAAGTGCGATGGAGCTGAAGAAAAGTACCAAGCTCTATAAAGATTTGGCAAATAAGGCTGTAGTGTGCGAATGTGAAAGCCTTAAGCCTAGGGATTTAGCGCCGTGGTTAAAAGAGCAGGCCCAAGAATTAGGCGGTACTTTTGATGGTGAAGCTATCGCTGTGATTATGGAATATCTTGCTACTGTAGAAAGTGTGCCCTTGCAGCTTTTGAAGCAAGAAATTGAAAAGCTTGCCATTTATGCAGGCGAACGTAAGCGTTGGACCAAAGAAGATGTGGAAACAACTTTCTCTACATTGCCGGAAGTAAGTAGCTTTGCTTTAAATAATGCCATTACCAACCGCAACCTTTTGCAAGTGTTGGAGCTTTTGGCAGATAAACGCAAGAAAGGCGAAAATATTATGCTTACTTGTGGTTTTGTAATGAGTAATATCCGAAATCTGTTGCGTATTAAGGAAATGGCGGAAGCAGGTTATGGCGAAACGAGAATCGCTGCGGAAACTGATATGAACCCTTACGTGGTGAAGAAGGACTTTCAAGCGTGCAGAAGATTTTCTTTAGCGAGTTTGCAAACTGCTTTGAATGATTTGGCACAAATGAACATAGAAATTCGTCAAGGCGGTAGGCAGTTTGAACGTTTGGAAGAAATCTTGGTAAAGCTTTTGGCGGCGTAAGATTTCCTGCCAAAAGTGCTGGACAACCCTATAAAAAATTAGTATAATATCCTCAGTCAATGGAGACTTTTTCAAAAAGGGACAAGTGCCTATATTTGGAAAAGTCTTTTTGTTTTTTAATACTGTTTAATGCAATGAAAGGAGAGCAGCATTTTGCTGCATCGATCATGAACAAAAAAGATTTGCTTTACTACATTAAACCTGAACAACAAAATGAAAAAGATTTGCATACTATTCTGGCAATGCACCCGGAAATTCAATTCGTTTCCTTGATGGGTGTTGACTTTGCCGGTAACGATACTGACGAAAAAATTCCGATGAAAATTTTCTTGGAAGATACTGCTGACTTTTTGGAAGGCAGTGCTGCTCAAACTGACGGTTCTTCCGTAGTTTTACCGGGCATTGCAACCTTGAACAATGCACGTGTCGATTTGATGGTTGATAAAACTGTAAACTGGTACGTGGATTATAACTACGAGCATTTTGACGCAGAAAGTGGCAAAATGGTTGGTACTCTGCGTATTCCCTGTTACTTGATTCACAATGACAATCACGTTTGCTCCCGTTCCATTTTGAAAGATACTCTTGACCATGTAGAAAAAGAGCTTATGGCAATGTTCAAAGAATATCCTGTAATCGCAGGCTTGGAACATGTTAACCTTGCTGAAGTAGAAAAACTTATTTTCACTTGCGCAACTGAATTGGAATTTTGGGTAAAATCTCCGGCAGAAGATGCTCCGGTAGAAGCTTTGCACTCTTCTCAAATCATGCAAGAACAATACTGGCAACGTACCCGTGGTAACGTGCGTACTGCTTTAGAACAAACCATCCAAACTTTGGAACTCTACGGTTTGGAACCGGAAATGGGTCACAAAGAATGTGGCGGCGTTAAAGGTCAAATCGACGGTAGCGGTCACATGACTCACGTTATGGAACAATTGGAAGTGGACTGGAAGTTCAACGTTGGCGTACAAACTGCTGACAACGAACTTTTGGCACGCATCATTGTCAAAGAAGTGTTCCGTATGAACGGCCTTGATGTTTCTTTCCAAGCTAAACCCATTCCTGGCGTAGCTGGTAGCGGTGAACACGTACACGTTGGCATTGCTGCTAAAATGAAGAACGGCAAAATCGTTAACCTGTTTTCTCCTAAAGATATGTACGAAGATTTTCTTTCTGCAATCGGTTATGGTAGTATGATGGGTCTCTTGAAAAACTACGAAGCAATCAATCCCTTTATTTCTTGCACCATAGACTCCTTTAACCGCTTGAAACCCGGTTTTGAAGCACCTATCTGCGTTGTAACTTCCTTGGGTATGAGCCCGGATAATCCGTCCCGTAACAGAACTATCCTCGCTGGTTTGATTCGTGACCTTGATAATGACAAGGCAACTCGTATCGAAATGCGTTCTCCCAATCCGTATACCAATACTTACATCGCACTTGCTGCTTTTTACCTGTCCATGCTTGACGGTATCAAAGCGTGCGTAGCTTCCGGTAAAGATTTGAAAGCTCTCGAAGCAGAAATCTCCAAAGAAGCTGGCGTTGAAGGCTTCTATTTGGAAACTGACCGTCAATATCGTACTGAAGAAGACGTTTTCGAAGACTTTACTGCAGAAGAACGCGACCGTCTCTTTGGTAAACCGCCTGCAACTGTTTGGGAAAATATGTGTGCTTTCGAAAAATATCCTGAGAAATTGGCAGTACTTACCGATAGCGGTATCTTGAAAAAAGAATATGCTGAGTCCTTCAAGCAAGGTGCGCTGATTCGTTGGGAAACCGAGCTTTTGACTCGCATCATTCCGGAAAATCACCAAAAGGTTATTGCTGCTAAACGCTTGCATACTCCTGACAGCAGCACTGACCTTGACTTGGCTTTGTGGAATAAAATTCAAGCACTGCGTACTAAATTGGCGAAAGATTCCTTTGACAAAGCAAGCATCTTTACCTGCATTCGTAAGGCAATTGCTGAAGGTGATTTTGACACTGCTTCCGATAAACAAATCGAAATGGCAGAAGTTATGTTGGAATTGCGAAAGCTTTATAACGAGTACAAACAAAATATTATCGATTAAACACGATATAAGCACTGTCTAACTGTGTTGTCATAAAATTATTTGTTCGACGTACGTTTAGTACGCCTTCACGGCATAATTTTATTCCGCCTTGTTATCCAGCACTTCTATCGCATTTAACTAAAAATTAATAAATGAGAGCTTCAACTGTTGAGTTGAAGCTCTTTTTGTGTTAGAATAGTGACGATAAAATGAGCATACTGTCGCGTGCTTTTGAAACGAGGCGAATGATATGGTGGAACAAGTAAAGGATGTTCCTGCGTACATCCGAGAAATGTACAAGAATAATTGTTTTATGAATGAGTTTGGTGTTGAGATTGGCGAAATCACTTGTGGTAGCGCTGTTGTAAGTATCAAGCTTAACCCTGAAAAACATTTTAATCATCGTGGAATTTGTCACGGTGGTGTACTGACTGCGTTAGCAGATTCTGTTCTCGGAGTTACAGGTGCCAGTGTTGGTGCTGCAGTTGCAACCTTAAATTTCAGTATGAACTTTATCAAGAACGTTCATAGCGAGGATCGTATTTATGTAAAGAGTACAATCCGTCATCATGGTCGTACTACTATGGTAATCGAAGCTGAAATGTATGATGAAGCAAACCATTCGCTGATGGCGACTATTTTAACAACAATGTTTATTGTTGGGAGATTTAAGGAGATACCTGAAAAATGGTAAATCCTTGTCAATAAAAATCGCGGACTGGCCGCAAAAATTTTAGGAGGAAATTATGAATTTCGAACTGAACGAAGAACAACTTGAACTTGTAGAGATGGTGAGAGAGTTCGTAGAACAAGAAATCACCCCGTATGTTCACGAAATGGATGAACAAAACAACATGCGCGAAGGCTTGATTGAACGCGCTAACGAAATGGGTCTCTTGAACCTTATCGTTCCCGAAGAATACGGCGGACCTGGTTTGGACAGCATTTCCATCGCAGCAATCTATGAAGAATTGGGTAAAGGCTGCGCAGGTATTGCAACCTCTTTGGCTGCTAACTCCTTGGCTACCGTACCTGTATTGATTGCTGGTACCGAAGAACAAAAACAAATGTACTGCGACGTTCTCAACGAAGGTGGCTTGGCTGCTTTTGCTTTGACTGAACCCGGTGCTGGTTCTGACGCTGGTGGCGTTTCCACCCGTGCAGAAAAAAATAAAGAAGAAGGTACCTACACTTTGAACGGTACCAAAATCTTCATCACCAATGCTGGTATTGCAGACATGTTCTTAATTTTCGCTAACACTCGCAAAACTGGCGGTATCCGTGGTCTGACAGCATTCATCGTTCCGAAAGACACTCCGGGTCTGTCCATTGGTAAAAAAGAAAACAAAATGGGTATCCGTCCCTCCAACACCTGCGAAGTTATCCTCCAAGACGTTGTTGTTCCTGAAGCTAACCGCGTAGGCCGTGAAGGTGAAGGCTTCCGTATTGCTATGGCAACCCTCGACGCAGCTCGTCCGTTCGTAGGTGCTGTATCCGTAGGTTTGGCACAAGCTGCTCTCGATTGCGCAGTTAAATATGCTAAAGAACGCCGTCAATTTGGTCAACCTATCGCTTCCTTCCAATTGGTACAAGGCATGCTCGCTGATATGGCTATCAAAGTTGAAACTGCTCGTTTGTTGGTTCAAAAATGCTGCTGGATGCGTGACCAAGGCATGGAATATTCCAAAGAAGCTGCTATGGCTAAATGCTATGCTGCTGACGTAGCAATGCAAGTTACCACCGACGCTGTTCAAGTAATGGGTGGCTATGGCTATTCTCGTGAATATCCTGTAGAAAAAATGATGCGTGACGCTAAAATCATGCAAATTTATGAAGGCACCAACCAAATTCAACGCCTCGTAATTGCTAACAAATTATTGTACTAATATTTAAAACTAATCCCCTGCTTTTTACAAAGCGGGGGATTTTTTTATGTTTATTCATAAAATTTGTGTTATAATGTACTCTAGAATAGTATTTACAATAGGGGTAATATATGTATTTTTTGCTTGTTGCTTTGTTGGTAATAATTTTTGACCAACTGACAAAGTATTATGTGGTGTCTAATTTTTATTTGGGAGAGAGCGTACCGGTCATTGAAAATATTTTTCATTGGACTTACATCCTTAATCCCGGAGCTGCCTTTGGTATGTTTGAAGGTAGTCGTTGGTTTTTCGTGGTAATTGCCATTGGAGTACTGGTTGGCATTTGGTACATGAAGGACGAAATTAATGAAGGCGGTTGGATGATGCAGTATGGTGCAGCGCTTTTTGGCGGCGGTGCCATTGGCAATCTTATTGACCGTGCGAGAAGTGGTCTTGTAATTGACTTCTTCGATTTTAGAATTTGGCCTGTATTCAACGTGGCTGATATAGCAATTTGTGTAGGAGTGGCAATGATTTTATGGAAAGTATTGCAAACGGAATTTCTGACGAACGAGAAATCTTAATTATAACTGAAAACGAAGCAGGTCAACGTGCTGACGTTGCTCTTGCTGCTATGTTGGAGCTTACACGCTCTAATATGCAAAAACTTTTGGATGAAGGCAGAGCAGTTAAAGGCACTAAGGTAATCAAGTCCAACTATAAATTAAAGCTTGGTGATGAAATTATCGTAACTTTGCCTGAACCTCAACCTTTGGACGTACAACCGGAAAATATTCCCTTAGACATTATTTACGAAGATGAAGATGTTGTGGTTGTAAATAAAGCTCGTGGTATGGTAGTGCATCCTGCTGCTGGCAACTACAGCGGTACTTTGGTAAATGCATTGCTTTATCATTGCAAGAACCTTTCCGGTATCAATGGTGTTATCCGTCCCGGTATCGTACATCGTTTGGATAAGGATACTTCCGGTATTATGATTTGTGCTAAGAATGATGCTGCTCACGTTTCTCTGTCTGAGCAAATTCAAAGTAAGACTGCACAACGTACTTATCTTGCTGTAGTACGTGGCAATATTAAAACTGATAGCGGCGTTATTGAAACACAAATCGCCCGTGATAAAGATGACCGCAAAAAGATGGCGGTTGTTAAAGAAGGCGGTCGTAACGCTGTTACTGAATATGAAGTTGTAGAACGTTTCGGTAAGTACACCATTGTAAAATGCAAGCTGAAAACCGGACGCACTCACCAAATTCGCGTACATATGGAATATTTAGGTTATCCCTTGGTTGGTGACCCCAAGTATTCTCCCATGAAAACGCCTTTCTCCATTAACGGACAGGCGCTGCATTCTCTGACCTTGGCTTTTGATCATCCTCGCACTGGCGAACGTATGGAGTTCGAGGCGAAGCTGCCGGAAGATTTGCATAAAGTTGTTACCAGACTGCGTTTAGGGCAGTTTAATTAATAAGCATTTAGCGTACAAACGCAATATATTATGGAAGGTGAATTATTATGAGTACTTTTGTTAAGAAAAATGTTTTGATGGATGCTGATGCAATGCGCCGTGCCATCGTGCGTATTTCTCATGAAATCATCGAAAAAAATAAAGGCGTAGAAGATGTAGTTTTGGTTGGTATCCATACTCTTGGTGTACCTTTGGCAGAACGCTTGGCTGGTGCTATTGAAAAAATTGAAGATGTAAAAGTTCCTGTTGGCATGGTAGATATCACCATGTATCGTGATGACCTTTCTTCTTTGGACTACAATCCTGTAGTTCATAATACTCAAATCGATGTTGATCTAAACGGCAAAACTGTAATTTTGGTAGACGACGTTCTCTTCACCGGTCGTACCATTCGTGCAGCTCTTGACGCAATTATCGATATGGGTCGTCCTAAAGCTATTCAACTGGCTGTTCTTATTGACCGTGGTCATCGTGAACTGCCGATTCGTGCTGACTTCGCTGGCAAAAACGTTCCCACTTCCAAAAGAGAAGATGTGCGTGTAAGCTTGGTTGAAAACCACGGCACTGACGAAGTTGTAATTGGTGAATACGTATAAGCATAAACTTTTAATACGAGGTGAAAAACATGGCTACTTGGATTCAACAACGCAATGAACTTTTAGGTAAAGCTGTTATCGCAAATTTGGCGAAACGTAATATGGAAGGCTATTACTGTGCTACTAAAGAAGAAGCTTTGCAAAAAGCTTTGGAACTTATTCCCGAAACTGATGTGGTTACTTGGGGTGGTTCTGTTTCCATTGACGAAATTGGTTTATTGGCTGCAGTGAAAGCAAGAAACCCTGTTATTGACCGCGACACTGCTTCCACTATGGAAGAAAAAGTAGAAATGATGCGCAAAGGTTTGACCTGCGATACCTTCCTTATGAGCACCAACGCTCTGAGTGAAGATGGTATCCTCGTTAATATCGACGGCAATGGTAACCGTGTAGCGTCCTTAATCTTTGGCCCTAAACAAGTTGTAATCATTGCTGGCGTTAATAAAATCGCTAAAGATTTAGATAGCGCTATTGCTCGTGCTCGTGGTACTGCTGCTCCTGTAAATGCTCAACGCTTTGCTGGTATTAGTGTGCCTTGCGCAAAAACTGGCGTGTGTGCAAACTGCAATGCTCCTGACTGCATGTGCTGCCAAGTAGTAGTTACTCGTCACAGTCGTCAAGCTGGTCGTATTAAGATTATCCTCGTAGGTGAAAACTTAGGCTTCTAATTTTGAAAGGAGTGCTTAAGTATGGAAAAGCGTTACGCTGCTCCCGATGAAGTTTTGTATCATATTGGCTTTAGTGCCAATGACATAAAAGGTGCTAAGATTGCTATTCTGCCTGGTGATCCCGGCAGAGTAGAGGGTTTGGCACGTTCTATTAGCGATGAAGTAGAATATGTTGCTACTCATCGTGAATATACCAGCTGGCTTGCTTGGTTTGAAGGAACTCCTATTTTGGTGTGCTCTACCGGTATGGGCGGTCCTTCCGTTGGTATTGGCATAGAAGAACTGGCGCGTGTGGGTATTACTCATTTTATCCGCGTTGGTACTACCGGTGCCATCCAAGACAGCATTGAATTAGGTGAAGTAATCATCAACAACGCGGCAGTGCGTTTAGATGGTACTTCCAAACATTATGCACCGTTGGAATATCCTGCAGTTGCAAGTTTTGATATTGTTTCTGCGTTGGTGCAAGGCGCTAAAGAAAATGCAGTGCCTTATCATTTGGGGATTTCTGCTTCTTCCGATACCTTCTGGCCCGGACAGGAGCGTTATGATAGTTTTACAGGTTATGTGCCGCGAGACTTTCAAGGTAGCTTAAAAGAATGGCAAGCTTTGGGAGTGCTTAACTACGAAATGGAAACTTCTGCTTTGTTCGTTATTGCTAAAATCTTTGGCTTGGAAGCAGGTTCTATTTGTGCGGCAGTTGCCAAACGCACGGAAAGCGAAGCTGTTGCCAAAGGTGAGCTGCTTGCAGTATCAGCGGATCTTACTAACGATCTGCGAGAATTGCTTTCCAGTATGTTG
>CALCHC010000118.1 GCA_937901335.1 uncultured Phascolarctobacterium sp.
CAATCCTCAATAGGCTTCGTAACCTGCTCTTCCACTGATTCCGTACTTGCCCCAGGATAATTGACAATAACACTTACATATTTAGTATCATGCTCCGGCAAAAGTTCTACGCCAATTTTCTTAAAGCTAAATAACCCCAAGATAACAATTAAAGCATAAATCATACAGATGCCAATGGGACGCTTAATGGAAAATCTTGTTATGTTCATTACTTATCGTCCCCTGCTTCTGCAATTTCCACAGTCATGCCATTACGCAAACGTGAAAGGTTATTAGTAACAACGCACTCGCCAGCACTGATACCTTTAATAATTTCTATATTAATATCATTGCGGATGCCAGTTTTAATTTCTCGTTGCTCAACCTTGTTATTTTTATTTAATACAAAAACATAGTTCTTGCCATTTTTTTCAATAATTGTAGTTTTATTGAGATAAATGGTATTTTCTTTTTGCAAATAATTGAACTTGCTCTTGGCAAATAAGCCTTCTTTAATATTCGCATCTGCGCCTTCAAGGGCAAGCCTTACAGAAAATCCATTGTTTTCGTCAGAAGCAGCAGGGCTGATAAAAATAATCTTACCTTTTGCTTCGTGGCCAAGCGCTTCAATATCTACTTCAACTTCTTGCCCTACTTGAAGCAAGGCAGAATCACTTTCAGACACAATACAATCTACAAAAACTTTGCTATTATCCACAATGGTAAACAACTTAGTTCCAGCAGCAATGTAATTACCAACCTCTGCATTACGGTAGCTAATAATTCCATCGCGTGTAGCTCTCAAAGTCATATCTTCCCTTTGGTTTTGTAAAAGCAGATAATCATTATACTTTTGCTCACCATCCTGCATTCGTGCAAATACTGCCGCAGGCATATCATCAATCATCGCTTGCTGTGCAAGCTCTTCGTAATTTGCTTTTGAAGAAAGCATCGTTTGCTTCACATTATCAACTTCTAATTTAGAAACAGCACCTGCTTCGTGCAATTTCAAGTAACGCTCATAATTTGTTTTATGTAACTCATAAGTTGCCTTATATCTTTCAATTTGAGCATTATATTCTGTTTCGTAGGCCAAAGCTTTACCGTGGTATTCACCATACTTTGCTTTAGCTTCAGCAAGTTTTAGCTCAATATCTTTCAAATCCTGTTCTAGAAGCATATCGCCAACTTTTACTTCATCGCCTAAATCTACATGCACAGCACTAATGGTGCCTGCGTATTTATTAACGATGTTTATTTTTGCCAAAGCCTTCGTCTTTCCAAAAAGAGAAATTGTTTTATACATAGGTTTAGCACTAACTAGCGTGGTTTTTACAATTGGTTTTATAATCTTTGTTTTCGCTTTATTAGAAAACAGAAGATGCTTGGATGCTAAACTACTCAACAAAAGAATACCCAGGATAAGGATGATGGTGAAGTGTATTTTTTTACGTTTTATAAAGTATTCCTTAAATTGCAACCAAGACATCTTCTGATTTCTCCTTCTTTATTCTCCCAAGTTTCTTACAATGCGTAAAATATGCTCCTTGGAAAGCTGGCGCAAATTGTAATAGCTTGCACCCATGGCTTGGGCTACCTTTTTAGCAACGCCCAATTTAATAAAATCGTTTTCCGTATCAATAACAACGGAGGTTATCTTTGCTTTGCGAATCTTTTCTGCCATCTTAATTGCAGCTTCGACGGGGTCACCACCATTTTCTTCAACAGCGTTGGCTCTGCCATCAGTTACAAGTACAAGGATAGGTTCAAGTTCGCTATCTTTTTTATTTAATTTTGCAATGGTCAAAAGCGCAGTAGCCAAGCCATCTGCCAAAGGAGTTTTGCCACCGGTAGGCATTTCTGCCAAACGCTTTTGTGCTAAATCTACGCTACGGGTAATTGGCAAAAGCACTTCTGCTTGTTGACGACGAAAGGCAATCATACCTACACGGTCACGCTTTTGATACGCATCTTGAAGCATATAAAAGATTGCCCCTTTGACCGCACCCATTCTTTCACGCGCGCCCATACTGCCACTGGCATCTACAGCAAAAAGGAAGGTATTACCAATGCGTTTCTCCCTTACCTTTTGACGCAAATCCTCTTTTTGGATGTTTAAGGCACAGCCATTTGCCTCGCGCATTCTTTGATAAGGCGCTGCTGCACGAATAGTAGCATCAAAAGCCAAATCCTCTACTTTTGTTTTGGGAAGCTCTGCCCTAACGTAACGACCTTGCTTCAAATCGGTCTTGGTCGCACTACGTTTGCCACTACCTCTACGCAAAGTAGTGTTCTTGCCCATATCAAGAACAAGCTTGGGAATTTTAAAGCTTCTATCTATGTCAGCAATCTGCTCTTCTGGAGCAAGCTGATTACTATTTTGCTCGTCTTGCTTTTCTTCATCCTGCTCTTTATCATCGTCGCTATCTTCTTCGCTACCATCATCATCTTCATTATCAGGAAGCTGCGGAGGTGGAGGCGGAAGTTCATCAGGTTGTTCAGGAGCATCATCTTCATTTTGCTCCTGTTCTTGATTTTCTTCTTGCTCTTCGTTTTGCTCTTGATTTTCCTGTTCCATCTCTTCAGGTTCAGGCGGAGTACGCATACGATGAGGCAGTACATATACAGCTGCTTCCTGCATATCCTGCGGTAAAATGTAAGTTCGTTTAGCTAAAGCAGCAATAGCACGGGCAGCTTCTAACAAATAAATCTCTGCCCTATGGCCTGCACAATAAGCTTGGGCGCACATTTGCGCCGCCAGTTGCATCATAGCTTCGCTAATTTCTACTTGCTTCAATATTTCACGTGCAGTATTCACCAGTTCTAGAAGCTCACGTGTGCTTTCTTCATACTGCTTTCTAAATTCAGCAATGTTCTTACCAAATTCTAAAGCTCGTTTGATAATTTCAACCCTGCTTGCAGTTTCCAGCTCGCCTTGCACGTCCACGTACATACCAAATCTATCAAGTACATGGCTTGGCAAAACGCCTTCTTCCGGATTCATAGTGCCAATTACGGTGTAGTTGGTCTCGTGAGTAAAAGAGATACCGTCCCTTTCCACATGGTTAAAGCCTGCGGAATTAGCATCTAACACTGCTGTCAAAAGTTCTTGCCTTAGCAAGTTTGCTTCGTCTATATAAAGCACATTACCGTTTGCCCTGCCTAAAATGCCAGGTAAAAAACGACGTTCGCCCTTACTTACAGCATATTCAATGTCAATACTGCCAAAGAGCATATCTTCGGTAACATTTAAAGGTAAATCTATAATCTTGCGTGGTGCGACCAGCTCCTGCGCTGCTCTAACTAAAGTAGATTTAGCAGTACCCTTGCGCCCACCAATCAAAAGTCCTCCTGCGTATGGATTAACCAAGGCAATGAGCACAGCTTTCTTCGCTTGCTCCTGTCCTACCACCGCACTAAAGGGATATATTGCGTGCAGCATAATTCATCTGCCCCTTTCACGCTTCTTGTCCAAGGAAAGCTTCTACCTTATTCCAATCCAGTTGTCCTTCTTCAAAGGGACGACGGCGCATACGGTGCGGCAGTACAAGCTTAGCTGCTGCCTTCAAGTCAGACATTTCTACTTCTTTATGTTCACTAAACGCAGCCATAGTCAAAGCAGTTTTAATAACAGTAATATCTGCACGGTGACCGTCAACACCCAGTTCTACTGCCAATTTAGCAACGGTTTCCAAAAGTTCGTCGCTAATAGTTACATTAGGCAGAACTTCGCGTGCCTTAAGAATTTTGTCTGCTAAAGCTTCTTGCTCTTCTTGATAGCTTGCAATAAATTCATCAGCATTATCTTCATAAGCAAGACGGCGTTTAATAACTTCTACTCTTTGAGCAGGGTCGTGTTCACCGGTAACGACTACAGAAAGGCCAAAGCGATCCAAAAGTTGCGGGCGAATATCGCCTTCTTCCGGATTCATGGTACCTACCAAAACGAAACGTGCAGGGTGAGAATAAGATACACCTTCACGTTCAACGGTGTTAATACCCATAGCAGCAGCATCCAGCAGAACGTCTACTACGTGGTCATCAAGCAAGTTAATTTCATCCACATATAAAATATTGCGATTGGATTGAGCCAAAATACCTGCTTCAAATTTTTTCTCGCCGTGTTTAATAGCATGTTCAATATCCAAAGTACCAACTACTCTATCCTCAGTAGCGCTAACAGGCAATTCCACCACGCGCATGTCAACTCTTTCCACGTGAAGTACTTCGCCAGATAAATTATGTCGTGCACAATCATCGCAAAACAGGTTAGCATTATGAGGATCACAATTAAATCTGCAACCATGTACAGATTCCATTGCCGGAAGAAGTTCTGCCAACGCACGCACTGCTGTTGATTTTGCTGTTCCTTTTTCACCTTTAATCAGCACTCCTCCCAAAGCAGGATTAATGACGTTCAAAATTAACGCCAACTTCATATCTTCTTGACCAACAATTGCTGTAAACGGATAAACCGCTGTTCTTTTCATTTCTCACTCTCTCCAATCATTTTTATCACTATGCGTTTCATCGCACATTCACTTTTGTAGGCGGATAGTTCTCCGCTTCCGTACCAACGAGCAAAGCAACCACCGCCACATTGTTTAAAATCGGAACACTCCTTGCAAAAATGCATACTGCTAGTAATTTTACGACTTACCTTCTCTACCAATGCCTTGTCTAGACCGTCAACAACATTGCCAATGTAAAAGTCCTCGTTTCCAATTAAGGAAGAACAAGCATAAATTTTACCACTTGCTTCTACAAAGGCGGCTTCTCCGTTCATTGCATAACAGTGTCCAAACTGACGACCGCATTCTGCTCCAACAAGCTTCGCCCTTTCTTGTTGGGCAATTTTTATTTCGTAGCCTGCTAATTTACTAAGCATCTCATTTCGCAAATAAACTTGTTCCATGGCTTGAGCCATCTCTGCTTCCGTAGGAGGAACTAAGCCACCGCCACGCCCTTGCCCACGCAATAAATCGAAACCAATTCTACGCACATTGCCCAGAAAGTACGCCATATCCACAATTCCTGAAAGTTCCCCAACATTATCTGCTGTTACCACACAGGTAAGACCACAGGCAATATTGTTTCGTTTTAAAACTTCCAAGCCTTGCAAAATTTGCTCAGTAGCCCCTTTTCCGTCCTTGGTCAAGCGCAATTTATCGTTCACGCTTGGTTTGCCATCAAGACTTACGCCAATACCAACCTTATTTTTAAAAAGGTATTGTGCAATCGGGTCTGTTAGTAGGGAACCGTTAGTCTGAATTTGCAAAATGGCAGGTACGTTATTTTTTTGTACGTAGCTCACTACAGCATGCAGTACCTTAAAATTTATGAGAGGTTCGCCACCACTAAATTGAATGATGAATTTTTCGCCCGGTGGCAAACTGCCCTCTGCCAGCTTTACGGCAGCAAGAGCAGTTTCCACACTCATCATTTCTTTATTGTGTTCTGCTGCGTAGCAATAACGACAGGCAAAATTACACTGCCCCGTTAAGCTAAGCACTAAATTTTTTATTTTAGGAGTTAGCATCACTGCGATCCTCAATTTCGCCTTCAATGGAAAGGTACAATTTTTGCAATTCTGCTTTAGTTTCCGGTTTAGCATTCCACAAGCCACGTTGTTCTGCTTCCAAAAGAACTTCTGCCATGCGTTGCAATGCCCAAGGATTCACATCACGAAGCCATTCTTGTACTTTAGGATCAAAGGTATATTTTTCTGCATATTTTTCGTACATCCAATCTTCCATTACAGCGCTGGTTGCATCCCATTGATAACTGTGGGCAATCATATTCGCCAAGTCTGCAGCACCTTTGTAACCGTGCTTCATCATACCTTCAATATATTTCGGGTTAATGGATTCACTGCGGAAGATACGTTTAGCTTGCTCTTGTACGCTATACATTTTAATTTTGCTTCTATCAGTGCTATCACCACAGTAGGAACGGGGTGCACTACCCTTAATGCTACGAACAGCTGCAATCATACCACCGTGATAAGCGTTGTAGTCATCACTGGAAAGCATATTGGTTTCGTGGTTATCTTCATTTTTAATGGTAATGTCTAAGCTGCCCATACGTTTACGGAACATTTGCGGTAAGAATTTACCTTTGAACTTACCGCCGTAAGCGTGACCGCCCCAACGCACATATACATCTGCAATGTCGTCAATGGTTTCCCAGTTTTTAGCTTCCAAGAGTGCAGCTACACCTGCGCCATATACACCAAGCTCATCACCAAAAACTCTAAAAGCAGCTTGTCGCCAAGCATCTTCTTTAGACATACCTTCAGCTTCCAGTTCTGCACTATCTGCTAGTAAATGCTTACGCACATAGTTCAATTCCACATCTTCATCCAAACCACCAACAAGCAAAGTTGCTTGGTCAAGAAGTTCCATAATTGTAGGCATAGTATCTCGGAAGAGACCACTAATGCGACCGGTAACGTCAATACGCGGTCTGCGCAATTCAGTCAAAGGTATTACTTCAAGGCCATTAATACGCATACTACCTGCTTGATAAACAGGACGCACGCCCATAAGATAAAGGAATTCTGCTACGCATTGACCATGGCTGCGCATATTAGCACCACTCCACAAAACGATGCCAACGCTTTCAGGATAATGACCTTCTTCTGCTATGAAACGCTCAATAATTTGGTCACCCAAGGTTTTACCAATCTCCCACGCCGCAGGAGTAGGCAAGGTACGCGGGTCAACACCAAAGAAGTTGCGACCAGTAGGCAGTAAATCTGCACAACCACTAGTAGGAGCACCGGAAGGACCAGGTTCTACATACTGTCCTTCAAAACCACGGAGCATATTTTCTTGTTCTTGGGTAGTAAGCTGCAAATTAGGATTAACAGTATCACAAATATAAGTACAAATTTTTCGCAGGTTTTCTTTGAACTCATCACTACCTTCTTGCACCCAAGCAAGGTTCATTACGTCAGCCTGACCGTCAAGAGAGAAGTCTTTATCCTGCAAAAGCTTGATTACTTCCATACTTTGATCTGTAATCTTATCAAGTAAAGCTGCGTAAGTAATGTTCAAAGGCTCATAAATGAGACCACTGTTTTCCAATAAATAGTAATAATCAAAACCATAGTAACCAGAAATTACTTGGTTTATGCTAGGCACCTCACCATTGTTCAAACGGGTAAGCATCCATAAATATTCTGTCAAACCTTCTTCAACAGGAGGTTGTCCCAAAATATGCAAGCCTACGTGCACTTCAAGATTTTTCAAATCTGTAATGTAATTGTGCAATGCCATTACATATTCACCAAAAGGCTTGCTTTCGTCATATTCAACTTCGTCCTGCAAATTGGCTGCAGTAACTTTTTCCTTAACCAGTTCTTCCAAGTGGGAAAGGTTTTCCGGTTGAGTAGTTTCAAAATGCACATACTCATCCATAATTTTTTCCAGCTCTTCCAACTCATCATACACACCTGCTTTAGATTGGGGAGCAGGCAAATGCTCGATTAAGCAGGCAGCACCACGACGTTTCGCTTGGATACCTTCACCGGTAATACAAATATTGTAGGGATAAATGTTAACCAAATCGCCCAATGCCAAGTCAGGATAACAAGTGCAATCAAGACCTGCATTTTTACCGGGTAACCATTCCAAAGAACCATGAGTACCAATATGAGCAACTGCATCAGCTTCCCAAATATCCCTTACCCAATGGTAGAAAGCCAAATAATGATGAGTAGGTGCGCAATAAGGAGAGTGGTAGATTTTACTAGGGTCATCACCAAAGCCACGAGGAGGTTGTACAGTTACAAAAACATTACCGTACATAGTGCCCGGCACTAAAAGATTACCATCGTATTCCATAACTGTACCAGGTGCTTCGCCCCAATCCTTAACCAGTTGTGCTTGTACCTTAGGTTCAAAAGTGTCATAAAACTTTTTATATTCAGCAGAAGTTACTTTATTCGCTTCGGCAATTTGTTTTTCTGTCAGCAAATTTTTATCATTAGTTGCGTTGGCAGTAAGCTCTGCAATAAATTCCTTCGTATCTTCAGGAATTCTATCCACTTTATAACCACGTTCTTGCATCGCTGCCAAAACTCTACGAATACTTTCGATGGTATCCAAACCAAGAGCGCTACCAATATTAGAGTTTCTGGGCGGATAGTTATGGAAGATAATAGCAATTTTTTTATCAGAATTTGTCTTACGGCGCAGTCTTGCCCATTTACGAGCTTTGTTAACCATTCTATGCACACGTTCAGGGATTGGCAGATAATTTACATCGCCATTTTCCAAAACTTTTTTGTAAGCAACAGGTACACCGTGAATTGTTCCATCAAATTCCGGCAAGGAAATAGCAATGGAAACTTCCATGGGATTCATACCTTCGAAGCTTTCCTTCCATTCGTCGTAATCAGTCATAATGGTGTAGCCTGCCAAAATAGGAACGTTCCATTTTTTGAAATAGTCTATGCTGATGTTACCACTACTACTTAAAGAGAATTTCATTATATTAATAAGCGCATCAATGGCAGGTACGCCGTCCTTGCAAAAGTACCAATCAAAAACTTTAGTCAAGCTGGGCATCCCCATTTCTTCAATGGGCATACCGTTACTGAATACGCAGATTGCGTTCATGCCTTGTTCTTCAATTTCGTTAATGAGCGCCCCTTGATAAGTTAAATCTCCCCAAACCCATTCATCACGGTAAAAAAGCACACCAATAGTCGGTTTAGAAGCATCACAGAAATCTGCTTGGTATTCTGCCAAATCTGTATATACCTTTTTCGCACGGGGATGATAAATGCCACACCAATGAATCGGGTCAGGTTCTTCAACAGTTTTATCGCCACCTTCTAAGCATTGGTCAAGGTATTGCCACAAATTATAGTAGTTACGCTCGCCGCCAAAGGAAGTATATTTTTTCAAGGTTACAAGCTGTTCAGGGGTGAAGCCAAATTTCAGCTCGCCCTCATCAGTACCGGCAGCATCTATATAATAAGGAATCTTACGTGCATCTAAAAACTGTACTAATTTTTTCAGAAAGGGTGTGTCCATACCACTGCCCATCCATTTCAAAAGAACAACATCTGTAGTACGCAAGTCTTCTTCCCATTTTTTATCCCATACGGTTTTATCTGTTATCCAATGGCAAGCACAATCATTGCTAACCTTTTGCTCACGTTGCAAGCGTTCCACAGTTTGCTGCATCATACCCATACGACGGATAACGTTTGTCAAAAATAAAATTTTACTCATTTTTACCTCAATTCTAGAAGAATTGCTGACGCATTCTTCTAAGCAAATATAAGAAATAGGGCGTACCTAAAAGTGCAGTCATAATACCGACACGCACTTCGGCTGGCGGAATAATAGTCCTACCCAAGGTGTCACAGAACACGAGAAACATTGCACCACCTAAAGCACTTGCAGGAAGCAGAATGCGATGGTCAGGTCCAAGTAGCATCCGCATCATATGAGGAATAACTAAGCCTACGAAACCAATGCTACCACTCACGCAAACAGAAGTTGCCGTAGTCATGGCAGATACGAAAAGCAAACCCATACGAAAAGCAGTAACGGGCATACCCACAGCTTTTGCTTCTGTTTCGCCAAGCACCAAGATATTTAAATGACGAGCCATAAGAAGCATAATGCAAATACCTGTCAGGACGGGGCCAACGGCAAGGTAAACATGTTCCCAACGGCGATAGTCGAGCCCGCCAACCATCCAGAATAAATATTGTTGGAGCTTTTGCTCGTTCATAAAAGTAAGCAAACCTGAAGTCATTGCCCCAAGAAGCATACCAACAGCAACACCGGCAAGGAGCAAGGTCATCACCGGAATCTTACCATTGCGCATAGCAAGGAAAACTGTTAAACACACAGCACAAATACTTCCGCAAAAGCTGTAAATAAAGGAACTTCCGTTGCCAAACATAAAGGTAAGAAGAACACTTGCTAATTCAAAAATGCTTTCATCTGACGT
>CALCHC010000119.1 GCA_937901335.1 uncultured Phascolarctobacterium sp.
TCATACATTACTCGACAGCCAAAATAATATTTCAATACACTGGAATCACTCCTCATCACAACCTAGAACAGAATAATTCCTGTTCCCTGAGTGTATCATACAGCAACCACAAAAATTTATTGTGTCAAAACCAATAACAATATTAGTGATTTCTATGAACAAAAACGCCAAACCTTTCGGCTTGGCGTCTCGTAAACTACTCTTTTCTATTTTTGTACCACTCAATAAATCCGTCCAGTGTCAATCTATTATCCAAGTTTTCTATTGGTCTGGAAGATGACTCTATAATTTGTGCATAGGTTTTGCGTTCAACAAGCTGTTCAAAAGTCGGACCTAACGGGTCTCCATATTTGTTAGCAGTTGCGATATAGATATACTCTTGAAAAAGTGGAGGTGCTACTTCTTTATAAATCTTACCTATTTCTCTACGTTTGTTGTGTAAAGTATAAGCAATCTCTTTTTCTGGCAAGCCCTTACTACGCAGTTCATCTCCTAGTTCTTTAAGCTTACGTACTTTTTCCTCGTACTCTAATCTTAAAGGACTATCTTTTAAACCATTTTCTTGTAGTAGCTTTAGCTCTTTTAAAAATTCTTCGTCCATCGTCATGATATAACTCCAAAAGATATTATGAAGTTATTATATCATAGCATTCAGTCCTTTTTGCTCTTCCGGTAGAATCGCAAAAAGTTAGACTTCACCCAAAAAAGAAATACTAAAGAAAAAAGGTACAAGTTAAAAAACTTCTCATTATATAAGTACAATTTGAAAATGCCAAAGCGGACACTTTTTCTAAAAAATTTTTAAAAATTTTTCACGCGTACTCAAACATCATCTTGTTGGCTTCTTGTTCCAACACTTTTGTTACGCCGTACTTCATCAACCCAAAAAGGGGCAAATGGTTGTAGTATAAACGTAACTGCTCACGCAAAGAGGATTTCACCTGATTCATTCCTCTCCTATAATTATAGAGGTTTACCAAATTCACGTATTGGAAGTATTTTGTGCTCAGCTCGTCAAATTTCTTTTCCATTAAATCTATATTGTCGACTGGTGCACTTAAAAGCCATTCAATATCGCTCATATCTTGCAAGATTTCGCGCATATCGTATTTCTCTTTTAAGGTTTCCATCCATTCAAAAGCGTATTGCAAGTTAATGCTGCCATCTCTATTAATAAGTCCGTAATCGTTATAAATCATGTTCATTCCTCCTTTGCTAAAAAGTAAGTTGTTATAACACTTCTCTTAAAATTATGATACCAATATCTAAAAAATTAGTTGCGTCGTGCCTGTTAATTAACTATGAAAAATTAAAACCCACTCTCGCATATTTTGCAGGAGTGGGTTTATTGTTGCTTCTATTTAAATGTAAAGAGTGTTGGCTTTGCGTTCTGCACACAAGGGAGCTAATCTTTGGGTAATTGCTTCCTTAAATTCGGGAGACATATCTCTCGCTTTTGCAGGGCAAATTGCTACGCAACGCAGGCAGGTAATGCACGCTGCTTTATCTGTTTCGTTGGGTGCATCTTTAGGAATTGCGCCAACGGGACATTGGTCTGCGCATTTACCACATTTTTTGCAGGCTTCATTAGCCATAGGTTTAGCAGGTACGCCGTTAAATTCTTTGTAGGGTTTGTTGCCGGGAACTTTTACTTCTTTAAATACACCAACTGCATTGCGAGCAGCGATTTGAGTTGCGAAGCGTTCCAGTTCCATTTGGTCTTGCGCATCAGGACGGTTAGCTGCAAATTGGCGAACCATGGAATGTTCTGCTACAGCACTGATGGCAGCAATAGTTTTAAAGCCTGCACTTTCAGCTACATCTTTCAGTTCCAGCAAGGTGTCGTCAATTTCACGGTTACCATACACAGCCATAAGCACTGCTTTTGCACCGTTGCCTTTGATTTGCGCCAAGCGTTCCAACGCAACAGCAGGAACTCTACCGCCAAAGGAAGGCACAGCAATTACGCACACATCTTGCGGTGCAACTTCTACTTGGGTAAAATCTACAGTTCTATCAGTTAAATCTATGTCTTCTACAATACTGCTCAAAGTGTTTGCTACAATGTATGCGCAATTTTCAGTGCCACCTGTGGGGCTAAAGGTTATTTTTAATACTGCCATAAGTATTCCGCCTTTCAAATAAAACTTCTGCATCTATTATACGACATAAAGAAAGCCACAGCAAATCGCCGTGGCTTGTGTTTATTATATGTAGATTTTAGAGAACCATCATCAAAGTGCCCATTGCGATAAACGCACAACCAACCATTGCCTTGGTTGTAACGGTTTCGTGAAGCACGAGGACAGCAAGTACGATGGTGAAGATGATGCTTAATTTATCAATGGGTACAACTTTGGAAGCTTCGCCAATTTGCAAAGCTTTATAGTAGCAGAGCCAAGAAGCACCAGTCGCAAGACCGGAGAGAATTAAAAAGATCCAACTTTTTTGACTAATGGAGCTAATGCCGCCTTGAGCATTGGTAAGAAAAACCATGCCCCAGCTCATGATAACTACAACTACAGTTCTAATTGCAGTTGCCAAATTAGAGTTAACGCCTTCAATACCAATCTTTGCCAAAATAGAAACAAGAGCTGCGAAAACTGCAGAAAGTAATGCTAAAACCATCCACATAAACAGAACCTCCTCTGTGTAATTTATAATTATTATTCATTACTGAAATTATAACTCATAAAATTGACAGACGCAACACTTTTTAGAAGCTATCTTTTAAAAAGGTTGTAAATATTTTTGGAAAGCTCTCTTTAAAAATGACAGCTTCCTTTTTTAAAACTTATCCTCATTTTTTAGAAATAACCTGCAAAAATCAGCAAAAACCGTTATATTCTCGCAGATATCCTAAAAAACAGCAATAATTCTCAAAATACCTCTATTATTTTACTAAACTTGTTGAACTTTCTACTGTTTTTGTTATAATTAGTCTATATAAGACTGTATGAAAGGTTGTGACAACGGTAAGATGAAAGAGATGATCCGTTTACAGGGAATTTCTAAGAAATTCGGCGATCATATAATTATTCCGTCCATCGATTTGACTATTTACGATGGCGAGTTTATTACACTGCTGGGACCTTCCGGCTGCGGCAAAACTACCCTTTTGCGTATGATAGCAGGCTTGGAACAACCTACTGAAGGTAAGATCTATTTAGATGATGAAGATGTAACCAAGCTGCCCCCCTATAAACGTGACGTAAATATGGTTTTCCAAAATTACGCATTGTTCCCTCACATGACTGTTGAGGAAAATATACATTTCGGTCTCAAAATGAAGAACGTTCCCATGGATGAACAAAAGGAACGTGTTAATCAAGTATTGTACCTTACACAACTGGAAGAATTACGTAAACGTCGTCCCCAACAAATGAGTGGCGGTCAACAACAACGTGTTGCTATCGCTCGCGCGCTTGTTAACAATCCTAAAGTTTTGCTTCTTGACGAACCTTTGGGCGCGTTGGACTATCAATTGCGTAAAAACTTGCAATTAGAATTGAAGAATTTGCAACGCGGTTTAGGCTTGACCTTTATCTACGTTACCCATGACCAAGAAGAAGCTTTGACCATGAGTGACCGTATCGTTGTTATGAATAAAGGTGTCATTGAACAGGATGATAATCCGGATACCATTTACCATACTCCGAAAACCAAATTCGTTGCTAAATTCATCGGCGAAAGCAATTTCTTTGAACACGAAGATGGCTCTACAAGTGTTGTCCGTCCGGAAAAACTTAACCTGTGCCCTGAAGACGAAGAAAACGCAACTCATCCGGAACCGCAACTGTACGGTACTGTAGTTGATGTTGTATTCTATGGCACTATTGATAAAGTTTTCGTTCGTTTGGATAACTCTAACCAAACTGTAGTAGCTTATCAATATTTTGATGATGTTAAACGCTGGCAACCTGATGAACGCGTTGGCATCTGGTGGCAGCCTCAAGACGAGGTGATCGTACACAAATGAGAAACGGAAAATTAATGGTTGCACCAACCGTACTCTGGCTGAGTTTCTTCTTTGTAGTACCGCTGCTGATTGTAGTAGCTGTATCCTTCGCCAGTCGTACTCCGTACGGTCAAGTAATTTTTGACTGGACTTTGGGCAACTATGCTCGCTTTACTGAAACTTTATATCTGTCTATTTTTGCAGATACCCTTATCGTAGCGGTGATTACTACGTTCCTTACGATTTTGTTAGGTTATCCGTTGGCGTATTTTATTGCTCAATTACCTAAGAAATGGCAACAACCCGGTTTGATTCTTGTTATGATTCCCTTCTGGATTAACTTCTTAATCCGTTCCTATGCTTGGGTAATCATTTTAAGAACTCAAGGCGTTTTGAACACAATCTTGCTGAAGTTTGGTTTTATCGACCAACCTTTGCAAATGCTTTACAACGAAGTTGCTGTTATGCTTGGTATGGTATACGCTCTGCTGCCGTTCATGGTACTTCCTATTTATGTATCCATTGAACAGCTCGACCACCGTTTACTGGAAGCAGCTTCCGACTTGGGCGCTTCCCCCTTTACTGCATTCCGCAAAGTTACCCTGCCTTTGACCATGCCCGGTATTGCTGCAGGTACAATTTTGGTATTTATTTCTTCCTTGGGTATGTTCGTAGTACCCGACGTTATGGGCGGTGCAAAATCTGCGTTGATTGGTAATTTGATTCAAAACCAATTCCTTTCTGCACGTGATTGGCCTTTTGGCGGCGCACTCTCCATCGTATTAGCATTGCTTTCTTTAGTACTCATCGTGTTGTACTACAAAGCACTGTCTGCTCAACAAGGAGGTGGTAAAAATGCCGAAGACATGGCGTAGTCACGTATTATGCGCTTACGCAATGGCCATCTTGGCTTTCTTGTACTTACCTCTGTTGATTTTGGCGTTGTACTCTTTTAACGAGTCTCGTATCAACGCTGTTTGGAGTGGCTTCACCTTTGACTGGTATTTGTCTTTGTTCAAAAACCGTCGCGTACTTGAAGCACTTACCAACAGTTTAATCGTAGCAGTTGCTTCTACCCTTGTTTCTACCATACTTGGTACAACAGCAGCAATTGCTCTGAACAAATATCAATACAAATACAAAAACGTAATCAACGGTCTTTTGTATTTGCCCATCTTGATTCCGGAAATCGTTATGGGTCTTTCCCTCTTAGTATTGTTTAGCCAAGCACATATTCCCCTTGGTAAAACTTCTTTGATTTTGGCTCATATCACTTTCTGTGTATCCTTCGTAGTAATTACGGTTAACGCTCGTCTTGAAGGCATGCGTCCGGAATTGGAACAAGCTGCAATGGATTTGTACGCTACTCCCTTCCAAACTTTCCGTTACGTTACTTTGCCTTTGGCTATGCCCGGTATCGTTGCCGGTGCTTTGATGGCGTTTACCCTTTCCATTGATGATTTCATCATCAGCTTCTTTGTGGCAGGTCCTAACTCTACTACCTTGCCCTTGTACATCTACGCAATGGTTAAGCGTGGTATCTCTCCGGAAATCAACGCACTTTCTACCTTGCTGATGTTGGCAACAATCGTTTTGGTTGTCTTGGCTCAAATCTTGCAACCTCAACATATATCCAAAAAAGAAGAATAAACTTAGTAATGGAGGTCTGAAATGAAAAAATTACTCTCTCTTCTCATTGCTTTGGTAGCATTCGCTATCGTTGGCTGTGGCGGCGGCGACAAAAAATCTGAAAGCAAAGCTGAACCGCAGGTTTTAAATTTATTCAGTTGGGCCGACAACGTTGATCCTGCAGTTATCGAAAAGTTCGAAAAAGAAAACAACTGCAAAGTAAACTATGACGTATTCGCTAACAACGAAGAACTCTTGGCAAAACTCCAAGCTGGCGGCGCGCAATACGACGTAATCCAACCTTCCGATTACATGGTAACTACTTTGGTTAAATTGGGTATGCTGGAAGAACTTAACCACGCTAATATGCCCAACACCAAAAATATTATGAAAAGCTTGCAAGCTCCGTCCTATGACCCCACCGGTAAATACAGCGTTGTTTATACTTGGGGCATGACCGGTATCGTTTACAACAAAAAGTACATTAAAGAAGCTCCTACTTCTTGGAACGATTTGTGGAAAGACGAATACAAAGGTCGCCTTATCCTCTTGAACGACAACCGCGAAGTTATTGGTATGGCTCTTAAAAAGAACGGTCACTCCAACAACAGCGTGAACCCGCAAGAAGTTGAAGAAGCTGTTAAAGATTTGAAGAAACTTGCTCCTAATGTACTTGCATTTGATACCGACACCATTAAACAAAAATTCATCGCTGAAGAAGCTTGGATTGGTACCATGTGGACCGGTGACGCAAGCTACACCTACAAAGACAACAAAGACATTGGCCTTGTAATTCCCAAAGAAGGCGCAACCATTTGGGCAGATACTTTCGCAATTCCCAAAGGTGCTCCCCACAAAGCACTTGCTGAAAAATTCATCAACTTTATGTATGACCCGAAAGTTAGCGCACAAAACTACGAATACATTGGCTACAATGACCCCAACGAAAAATCTGCTGAATTACACAGCGAACAATTCAAAAATGACCCGATGCTGAAAATTGGTCGCGATAACATCGACAAAGGCGAATGGCTTACCGATATTGGCGAAGCACTCACCATGTACGACCGTTACTGGACCGAATTGAAAACCGGTAAATAAAAACACAAAGCCTGTAACAAAAGGAAACTTTCCTAAAGTTACAGGCTTTTTTATGTTTAAAAAACTATGCTAGAAAAATAATGTATACACGCTGAAAATACTGTATACAATCTGATTTTTTTCGAAACCTCTGCTATAATACACTCATAAGTAATTTTTAATTTACTAAAATATTTTAGGGGGTTTGTTTATGAACTTATCAACAAAAATCTTAATCGCCCTTGGCTTGGGTATTATCGCAGGCTTGCAACTTGGTGCTGAAGGCACTGCATTTGCAAAAGCTTGGATCGGTCCTTTGGGCACCATCTTTATGAACCTGATCAAAATGGTTATCGTACCTCTGGTATTCTCCTCTTTGGTTATGGGTGTTTGCGGTTTGGGTGACGTTAAAAAACTCGGTCGCGTTGGTTTCAAAACCGTTGCTCTGTACTTGATCACCACCGCATTTGCAATCGCTCTTGGTATCGCTTTTGGCGTATTGGTAGAACCCGGTGCTGGCTTGAACATGTCCACTGAAGGTTTGAAAGTAACTGCTAAAGCTGCTCCGCCTATCATGAAAGTTATCATCGATATCTTCCCGACCAACCCGTTGGGCGCAATGGTTAAAGCTAACATGCTCCAAATCATCCTCTTCGCTCTCTTCGTTGGCGTAGGCATCGTTGCTGTTGGTGAAAAAGCAGAAGCTTTGAAAAACACCATCGACGGTTTGGCAGAAGTTTGCTACAAAATGGTAGCAATCATCATGAGCTTCGCTCCGTTCGGCGTATTCGGTTTGATTACTCCGGTAGTTGCTGCTAACGGTCCGGCTGTACTTCTCCCGCTCCTCAAAGTTATCATCTGCGTATATGTAGGTTGCGCACTCCACGCTCTCATCGTATACGGTGCTTTGGTTGCTACTCTTGGCAAATCTTCCCCGATGCAATTCTTCAAAGGTATTGCTCCGGCTTCCCTCTTGGCATTCTCCTCTTGCTCTTCTTCCGGTACTCTGCCCCTCACCATGGACTGCATGCGTAAAATGGGCGTAAACCAAAACATTTCTTCCTTCGTACTTCCTTTGGGCGCTACCATTAATATGGACGGCACCGCATTGTACCAAGGCGTTTGCGCATTGTTCGTAGCACAAATCTACGGTGTAGAATTGACTGGTGCACAATACATCACCATCATGTTGACCGGTACCTTGGCTTCCATCGGTACTGCAGGCGTTCCGGGTGCAGGCTTCATTATGTTGACCATGATTTTGACCGCTCTTGGCTTGCCTCTCGAAGGTTCCGCTCTTATCGCTGGTATCGACCGTATCCTCGATATGCCTCGTACCTCTGTTAACGTAACTGGTGACGCAGCTGTTACCTTGGTTGTTGACAAATCCGAATCTCACGAAGCATAATCTTCGAAATCAAAAAATTAAAAGCTCACTTCTTACGAAGTGAGCTTTTTTATTTATAACATAAATCTTATAAAAGAGTTAGAAGTGCTGGATAACAAGGCGAAGCAAGATTGCGCCGCGATGGTGTACTTAATCGTACATCGAGCAAGCAATCGTAGCTTCAACGCAGGAAGACAGTGCTTATAACTCTTTTATCTTTTTAAGGTAAGTATAACCTGCGACGGAAATAAGTATAATCCCCGTGCTGATGATCACCAGCTTCGTCGGTAGGAAGTATCCTAAAGCACCGCCTAAGAGCGGCCCTACGAACCCACCGGACATTTGCGCTGAAGTTACAAGCCCGAAGGCTTTACCACGAATAGATTTATCCGTAACTTCTGCAAGGTTTGCGTTAATATTAGGTATTGCCCCTGCTAGGAACAAACCGTAAATAAATTGCACTACTGCAAATTGGTACACATCAGTTGTGAAGAATTGGAGCAAGTTTACTACGCCAGCACCTAAAGTAATGTAGCAGAAGGTTTTAACATAACCGTAACGTTGTCCCCTCTTGCCCCAGAAAGGTGCTGCCAAAATGCCGGATATACCTGCTAAGGAGAAGATTACGCCTGCCATCTGCACGGCTTCGTCATTAACCTGCCCCATAAGCTGACCAACATACATTGTAATCAGCGGTTGCAGGAGCATTACGCAGACCTGAATCAAGAAGAACATTATCATCGTAAAAAGAATGCCCTTGTTTTGCAAAGCCTCTTTTAAATCGCTAATAAGCTCTACCTTACGGTTTCTACGCTCTTCACTAATGGGAACATCTTTTACAAGGAAGATTACCAGCAAGGTTGCAATGGTAAGGCACACGCTGCTTAACCAGAAGGAAGCACGAATACCGAACCAGCTACTTAGGTAACCACCCATTAGCGGGCCTAAGATACCGCCACTGGACAAAGCAGTTTGCATCAATCCCATGCCCCAGCCCATTTTATCCATTGGCATTGTGGAAGAAACAAGGGACATAGAAGCAGGAACGAAACCGCTAATCAAACCGATAATCCCACGAATTACAAAGAACTGGTACTCGTTTTGACAGGTTGCAGACATAATGTAGGTTATAACCAAACCTACGCCTGCTCTTATGGCCATCTTCTTTTGCCCTACTTTATCAGCCATCGCCCCCCAGTAAGGAGCCATTATGGCTGCGAAGAGAAAGGTTACTGAATAGACAAGCCCACTCCAGAAACTTACTTCTTCCTGGCTCACGCCCAAGTCCCTTAGTAAAAAGACTGGTAGGAACGGTACGCACATAGTGTAGCTGGAAGCTGCAAAGAACACGCCCGTCCATAGGACTGCTAAGTTTACCTTCCAATTTATTTTATTGTCGCTATGTACATTAAAAGTCACTTTATCATCTCCGTAAAAATGCTTTTACAGATACATTATAGCACTTAGGCAAAACAATGTTACCCCTGCAACGAAAAAATTTCTTCATAAATTATCCATAACTTTTCAACAATACCTTTCTACATTACGAAAATTCTTGTATAATATATAAAGATATGTTTTGAAAAGGATGTGTAATCTTGAAGCCTTATACCCTGCAAGAAATTGAAGAACGTGGACTTTTTTCCAGCCTGCTCAATGGCAAACCTGTACAAAATGCTTGGGCAGAGATTAATAATATTTTAGTAAAAGCTGAAAAAGCACAAGAACTTACCGCAGAACAAGTTAAAAGCGCTATGAAAAAATGGGGCGCTAAAATGGACGAAACCACTTTGGAACAACGTAGTGGTATCTACCGTAAACTTGCTGACGTAATCTACAGCGAAGCACAAAGCGAAGACGACGAACTTTTTGCTCAAGGCAAACACTTGGCAGAAGTTTTGGAACTTCCTCCCCACTTGGTAAAACTTGCTGACAAAGGAGCTAAAATGGGTGCATACTACACCCGTTGTGCAAACCTTTTGACTGGCGAAGAAAAACTTGATATCCAAGCTTTGAACAAAGTATTCCACTACGATTATGAAGATGGCTTTGCAATGCGCCGCCAAGCCTTTGATGACCACTTCAACAAAATTTTCGACGGCATCTCTGAAACCAGACGCTTCTCTGTAGAAGTTGAAGACGGTTTGATTGCAGACTGCAAAACCTTGGACATCCCCTACGAATTCAAACCGCACATTGAAAGTGCATTGGAAAAATATCGTAGCATTTGGAATGCAGAAAACCACGAAGTAACCGCTTTAGAGCTTAACCTTCCCATGGAAAAAGACGAAGCTTGCTACGCTTACGCAAACAGTGGCTTCTGTGAACGCAAAGTTGTTGAACAAGAAGACAACTACTTTGAACTTACCCGTAAATTCAGCATCGATGAAACTGTTTCCTTCAAAGGTTCTCACATCGAGCACCCCACCATTAAAGAAGAAACTACCGTGCTCAACGAACTTGGCTACTTCTTCGTAACCAATCAACGCATCATCTTCTTGGGTCAAACCATCCACAAAGCAGTTGCGTTGAAAGATATTGAAGGTGCTACCTTTGACGGTATGAGCTACATCACCTACCACACTAAAAAAGATGGCGACCTGCTCTTCAAATACAGCGATGACTCTGCTGAAGTAATGTACATTATCTTCAACCGTGTTAAAAAAGGTGAATATAAGAAATAATCACGCAAAAATAAAAAGCTCCGCTTTCGCGGAGCTTTTTTATTTTTAATTACATGCAGCTTTTAATAGCGGAAGCCATACGTTTAATGCCTTCGATGATTCTTTCGTCCGGCATATTGGAATAGTTAACGCGCATGCTACGGTCAGTTTTGCCATTGGGATAGAAAGCGTCGCCAATTACAGCAGCAACTTTCATTTCGATGCATTTATCGAAAACTTTACGAGCACTTACGCCTTCGGGCATGGACAGCCACAAGAACAAGCCACCTTCCGGATGAGTCCAAGTGCAGCCTGCAGGAAGTTCAGCTTCCATAGTAGCGAGGATAAGGTCACGACGATGACGATAGAGGTCGCAAATTTTTGCAACGTGAGCATCAAGGTCATAAGCTTCCATATAAGCATCTGCTACACCTTGGTCGAAGTTGGAGGTATGGAGGTCAGCGCTTTGTTTGATTTTGATGAATTCGCTGAGAACATCTTTGTCAGCAGCTACCCAACCAAGACGCAGACCGGGGCAGAATACTTTGGAGAAAGTGCCAAGGAACATTACCAAGCCTTTGGTATCCATGGATTTCAAGGAAGGCAGGATTTCGCCTTCAAAACGCAGTTCGCCGTACGGATTATCTTCCAATACAGGCAGGTTGTGTTTATTAACAACTTCCATAAATTTTTGACGGCGTTCCATAGACCAGGTACGACCAGTGGGGTTTTGGAAGTCAGGAATTACATAAATGAATTTGCAGTTGGGAGTGGTTTCCAAAATTTTGTCCAGTTCTTCCGGAAGCAGACCGCCATCATCGGTGGGAACTTCTACGAAGGTAGGTTCATAAGCATTGAAAGCGTTAAGTGCGCCCAAGTAAGAGGGGCTTTCGCACAGAACAACATCACCAGGGTTCAAGAACAATTTGCCTGCAAAATCAAGGCATTGTTGAGAACCGGTAGTAATCAAAATTTCATCAGGGTCAACATTGGTATGGTATTTATCTGCCATACGTTTCGCAATTTTAGCACGCAAGGACGGACGACCTTCGGTGGTTGCATATTGCAACAATTGGCGACCTTCCTTCATAACCAAATCATGGGAAACTTTAGCAATTTCTTCAACGGGGAACAGTTCCGGTGCAGGCAAACCACCAGCAAAGGAAATGATGTCCGGTTGAGCAGTTAATTTCAAAAGTTCACGGATTTCAGACGCTTGCATGCGTTCCATACGTTTAGAAAATTTCATAATCTATCTCTCCCTCATATGCTTTAAGCAATTATAATACATAAATAATTGTAGCACTTTCCCCTGCTATCCACAAGAGAAAGTGCTATGTATACTTTATCTTCTTAAATTATTGAATCAAGTTGTAAACTTAGTTACGCTTTAATCAAACCTTTTTCTTCCAAGAATTCTGCCAAGAATTTACCAATTTTGTTGGTCAGTTTCAAGCAGTTTTTCAGATGGTCTTTAGTGTTGAATTCGAAAGGCATCAAATCTTTGCACATGGTAGAACCAAATTCTGCTTCAAAGCGGTCATGGAATTCTTTGCTTACGGGATAGATTTCGCTCAGCGGTTTTTCAGACGGATGGTTACGACCAACCAAAGTGCTGATAACCATAGTGCAACCTACCAACGCACCGCAGATATGACGAGCGTGACCAATGCCACCACCAAAACCGGAGCAAAGGCGCAGAGCGTTATCGTCGATGTCAACGCCAGCAGCTTTACGGAAGGTTTCTACGATAGCTTCGCAGCAGTTAAAACCTTGTTTAAAATTGTTGCCTACTTCCATACCCATTTTTTCACTGAATTCACTCATGATTTTTCCTCCTTTTACCATTCCCGCTCACGTAAAGCGTCTTCAATACAAACATCTATCTTAAACCAGTTCAAGATGTATTCTAAAGTATTGGCAATGCTTTCGCTTGCGACAGTTTCGATTTCGCTATCCTGATCCCAAAATTCCTGTTGCAGATTATTGATGAACATTGTGAATTCATCCAGCTTATCTTGAATTAAAGGAAGTTCCTTATCGTCAGCACCTTCCAAAAACTCAATCAAATGAATGAATTGCCATTTAATTTTTTCCACCAAAAATTGGGGATAGTATGTATCCTCAAACATATTTTGCAGCAAGACATACTGGTCATCAAACTTGTCCATATAGTTAATTATCTCTCCTATTTCTTCTTATCAGATTCAGTTGCGTAAGGCCAACCGCTCATACCGCCTTCAAGGCTGTGTACGTTTTCGTAGCCCAAACCACGCAAGATACATTCTGCTTCGTAACCACGCAGGTCAATTTGACAAGAGGTAATAATTTTTTCACCGGGTTTCACAGGTAAGTTTTTGCCTTGTTCACGAAGAACACCTAAAGGCATATTTACTTTGTTTTCGATACCTGCAATACGGTTAGCAGCAAATTCGCCGGGAGTACGTACGTCTACGAAAAGGTAACCCGGTTCTTTTTTCATTGCTTCAAAATCTTTGGGGTTAATGCCATTCATTTGGCCTTCCAATTTATTATGAAGCACGTTTGCTGCAGTTGCAATATTGTCGATGGGGCCATTGAAAGGCGGTGCATAAGCAATGTCAAAGTTAGAAAGGTCTTCCAAGGTTGCTCCTAAAGAGATTGCTGCAACCAAAGTATCGATGCGTTTATCAACGCCGCCACGACCAACAGCTTGTACGCCCAGTACACGTTCAGTACCTTCTTCAGCGAGCAGCTTCAGCACGATATTTTTAACGCCGGGCATATAGCCAAGACGGTCACTGCCGGGAACAACTACTGCTTTAAATTTGAGGCCTGCTGCCGCTGCAGTGCGTTCGTTGAGGCCTGTAGCACCTGCTTGCCAATCAAGAATTTGGCATACGCCAGTACCAAGCACACCGGGATATTTAATTGCGTCACCGCAAATATTATCAGCAATTACTCTGCCGTGTTTGTTAGCAGTGGAACCCATCGGAGTGAAAATCTTCGCACCACTTACGCGATGAGTATTTTCTGCGCAGTCACCGCCTGCGTAAATTGCAGGGTCACTGGTTTGCAGATATTCATTAACTGCAATGCAACCGGTAGGACCAATTTCCAAACCTGCTGCTTTTGCCAGTTCTACATTAGGACGAACACCAACAGCTACAATTACCAATTGAGCAGGAATTTCGCGTTTATCAGTTTGTACTGCACTTACCACGCCATCAGT
Organism: uncultured Phascolarctobacterium sp.; assembly: GCA_937901335.1. Lineage (GTDB taxonomy): Bacteria > Bacillota > Negativicutes > Acidaminococcales > Acidaminococcaceae > JAHHUH01. Next base: position 13,929 of record CALCHC010000119.1, read on the forward strand.
AGCTACAAAGCCAACCGTCTTTTCTTCCAAATACAGGTTGATGCCTGCTTTTTCCAAAGGCTTCTTCACTAAGTCAGCAAGCTCTTTATCAAGCATTTGCGGTAAGATTCTATCTTGCATTTCTACGATGCTAGTTTTAATACCACGTTTATGGAAGCTTTCAGCAAGTTCCATACCGATGAAGCCTGCACCGATGATTACTACATCAGTAACGCCACGTTCTTTAATAGCTTCTTCTACAGCAAGTACATCCCACGGAAACCAGAAGCTGTGAATGCCTTGAGCATCTGCGTTAGGCAAAGGCAGTTTTACAGGAGTGGAGCCAGTGCCAAGCACCAGAACATCGTATTCCAAAACTTTTTCTTCGCCTGCTTCCACGTAGGTAACAGTTTTAGCTTCGCGGTCAATAGAGGTTACATTGCAACCGGTACGCGCGTCAATGCCTTTAACAGCTTTGAAGAAAGCAGCGTCGCGGGGAATACCTTGGGGAGTATGGTCGAACTGGGTGAAGCTTTTTACGTCCCCACTAATAAAGTACGGGAAGCCACAAGCACCGTAGCTAAG
>CALCHC010000120.1 GCA_937901335.1 uncultured Phascolarctobacterium sp.
GTACTGATACTCGTTATAGTGGTGATAGATTTTATGTTAAGCGATTTACTGAAGCTGACGAAAAGCATTGCGTTGTAATTGATAAGCCCTCGTATGAGGAAAGAGCGTTAAGTTATTGTAGGCGAGTGCTTGATGTAATTTGTGCTGGGCACGATGTGCAAACTGAAAATTATTTGATTGATGATAGTAATCGCAAACAGTTTTATCATTTGCTAACTACTTTGTATCGTAGTGAGTATGAAGCAAAACGTAAAAAGGAATTAGCAAACAAAAAAGTTGCCCCACGCGGGAGGCAACGTATTAAGATTGATGTCCTTAAATCTTATGAGATATTTAAGTTGTTTACTAATGAGAAGATTTCTGAGCCAGAGGCTTTGCAACGATTAGGAGTAAGTAGAGCAATTTTCTACCGTAGATTAAAAGAATTTAGAAACTTAGAATAAAGGAGTTCCCTTATGATAAAAGTGTTAATGGTTTGCCACGGCAACATCTGCCGCTCACCTATGGCAGAGTTTTTATTGAAAGATATGGTTGCGAAACGTGGGATTGCTTCCCAGTTTGACATTGCTTCTGCGGCTACAAGCCGTGAGGAGATTGGTAACCCTGTTCATCACGGTACACGCAGGAAGCTGGCGCAGTTTGGCATTAGCGTTGCAGGCAAGACTGCTCGCCAAATGACAAGACGCGACTACGAAAATTACGATTATATTATTGCCATGGATAGGAATAATTTGCGTAATATCGACCGCATCATTGGTAGTGATGAATATAACAAGGTTAGCCTGCTCCTTGACTTTGCAGGCAGAAACGGACAAAGCATCGCTGACCCTTGGTACACCGGTGATTTTGATATTACTTACGATGATATCAAACAGGGATTGGACGGCTTTTTGGAATATTTAGGTTACTGATTTTGATTGACAAGATGAAGTGATGAAACTAAAATGTAGGTGATTTTTAGTTACTACCATTTTTAGGAGATGATTATCTTGAAATCTTTGCTTTATATTGATGCCTGCGTGCGTGATGAAGAATCTAGAACTAAACGTGTTGCAGAGCCGATTATGGAAGAACTGGCTAAAAAGTATGACGTTACTAAGTTTGTTCTTAACGAATTGCCTTTGGATGTGGTGAAGAAGCCTTTGCTTGCTAAACGTTTGGCTGGCGATATTCCCCAAGAGGTTATGAGTTGGGCAGAAGCTGTACGTGATGCTGATAGAATTGTAATTGCTGCTCCCTTTTGGGATATGGGAATCCCAGCGGTATTGAAGACATTTTTTGAGCTGTGTTCTATTTT
>CALCHC010000121.1 GCA_937901335.1 uncultured Phascolarctobacterium sp.
TGTCGGAAAGAAGACTGCAGAACGTATGCTGCTTGAACTTAAAGACAAAGTGGGTGGCATCAGTGCTGATGATGTAAGTGATTTTGGTGCAACTGTGGAAGCAGGTGGTAGTGGTGCTGTGGCAGAAGTCATTGAAGCACTTAACTCCTTGGGCTACAGCAACAGCGAAATCATGCCCGTTTTGAAAGAAATTCCCAATAGTGCAAGTCTTACCAGTGAAGAACTGTTGCGTCAAGCACTTAGAATGTTTGCAAGGAGGCAGTAATGGAATTCGATGATAGAATTATTGCCGGACAGGAGCAGGAAGCCGATGGTTGGCAATATAGCCTGCGCCCTCGTCTGTTAAATGAATACATCGGTCAAAACCAAGTTAAGGACAACCTTTCCATTTTTATTAAGGCTGCTGCTGCAAGACATGAAGCTCTTGACCACGTTCTGCTCTTTGGCCCTCCTGGCTTAGGTAAGACCACTTTGGCTAACATCATTGCCAACGAACTCAACGTTAATATTCGCGTAACCAGTGGTCCTGCTATCGAAAGACAAGGCGACTTGGCGGCGATTTTGACTAACTTGGGCGATAATGATGTGCTCTTTATAGATGAAATTCACAGGCTTTCTAAAACCGTAGAAGAAATTTTGTATTCTGCGATGGAAGATTTTGCCTTAGATATAATTATTGGCAAAGGTCCTAGCGCTCGTAGTGTGCGTCTTGATTTGCCTAAATTTACTTTGATTGGTGCTACTACTCGTTTGGGTAGTATTGCTGCTCCTTTGCGTGATCGTTTTGGCGTGCAATGTCGTTTAGAGTTCTACAAGCCGGAAGAATTGCAATTCATCATTACCCGTGCTGCTGAAATCTTAAATGTACAAATCGACAAAGAAGGCGCTGCTGAAATCGCTCGTCGCAGCAGAGGCACGCCCCGTATCGCCAATCGCCTGTTAAAACGCGTACGCGACTTCGCACAAGTTTTGGGTGCACCTAGCATCAACAAGCAGCTTGCTTCCGAAGCGTTGGCTAAGCTTGAAGTTGATAGCTACGGTTTCGACCGCAACGATAGACGCATCTTGAATACCATCGTTAAAACTTTTGGCGGTGGTCCTGTTGGTATCGAGACTATCGCTGCTGCGGTTAGTGAAGAAACTACTACCATCGAAGATGTTATTGAACCATACTTGATGCAACTTGGTATGCTTCAACGTACTCCGAGAGGTCGCATCGCTACTCGCGAGGCGTATAGATACTTGGGAATCCCTTTCCCGGAGAAATAATATGAAGATTTTATTACACGCTTGCTGCGGCCCCTGTGCTTGCTATCCTAGTGAGAAGCTTGCGGCTGACGGCAAGGAGTTTGATATTTTATACTTTAATCCTAATATTCATCCCTACAAGGAATTTAAGCAACGCTTAGCAACCTTGCGTGAGTTCTGCGAAAAGAAGCAAATTGCTCTTTACATCGATAAGAACTACGCTTTGGAAGAAACTGTACGTGGTATGGTGTGCGAACCTACAGTTCGTTGTGCCTACTGTTACCGCGTGCGTATGCGTTATGCTGCTAAGTTCGCTAAGGAAAATGGTTATGATGCTTTTAGTACTACACTTCTTGTAAGCCCGTACCAAAAGCACGCCTTAATTATTAAGGAAGCAGAAGCTGCTGCCGAAGAATTTGGCATTCCTTTTTACTACGAAGACTTCCGTACTGGTTACCAACGTGGCGTAGATATCAGCCTCGAAATGAAACTCTACCGCCAACAATACTGCGGCTGCGTCTTCAGCGAACGCGACCGCTATCTTGTCGTAAAAAAGAAAGCGGAAGTACCGCAAGAGAAGATTACAAGAATTAGTAAAGTCCTGTATATGATTAATAACTAACTTCCTCGATAGGTAACTTTCTCGTTGAGAAATATTTAACATTACTATATTGAGCAATTTATTTGTTTCGTAGTGATTTAAGAAATGTAGTGACTTTTTAATAAAGAAAATTTTGGTAGTGAGCAATTGTTTGAGTGCTTGCACGAGTTTTGCGAACGACAAAATTTTCATACTAGTTGGAACGTTAAGCATTTCTTTATGAACGAGAAAAATATAAATTGTTGATGTATAGTTGTTGAAAAATATGCAAATTGCGAATATAAGAACATAAACAAGGAGATCATCATGCTGAAAAAGCTCTTTCTACTCTGCCTAATAGCATTAAGCATTTGTAGCACTTGCTTTGCTAACGACAACTTGCGTGTCGCTTTGGTCTATGGGCAGTACAGTGCTGAAATCAGCTGTGATGATGAATTTACAGTGGAAGACCTTGCCACAGGAAAGGTTAGCACTATTCCTGAAGGCAAATACTTTTTGAATGTTAAAGAAGGCAAGCTTACCATGGGTGAGCATACCTTCAGTAATAAAATTGCCATCAATCGTTTTGAAGGCAAGTCCCTGCCTCAAATCAACAAGCGCCGTTATGCAGGTGCTTTGGTGGCGCAAACACAAGGGGATAGGCTTTTAGTTAATAACATCGTAAATTTGGAACTGTATTTGTGCAGCGTGTTGCCGAGTAAGACCATGCCTATTTGGCCAGATGAAGCTATTAAGGCACAAGCAGTTGCTGCTCGCAGTTATGCTAAATATATGATGTGGCAAAATGCTGATAATGCTTATGACCTTACTGCCAATGATAAGGAACTTACTTATCAAGGTACTGGTGCTGAAAAAGCTGCCATCAGCAAATTTATTAAAGCAACTAGCGGACAATTCTTGGTGGATGGGGCAGGTAACCCTGCACAAGCAGTAACAACCTCCAGTACAGGTGGTAAGACTGCTTCTGCCAAAGAAGTGTGGGGCAAAGAGATTAGCTATCTGCAATCTGTAGAAGATTATGATAGTGACAGCCCTGAATATAAATGGGAGTATTACGCTAATCCGATTATGGTGCGTAACTTTTTAGAACAAAACGGTTATGCAGTAGGTAAGCTGGAAAGTATTAAGCTTTCTCCCGTTGACGAGCCTGATATTGACCGTTCTGCAACTGGTAGGGTAAATTACCTTATCATTGCCGGTGATGCAGGTGTGGTTAAAGTTTCCGGCTTAGACTTAATGCAAATGCTGAATTTAAACAGCACTTTATTTGATGTAGAAACTGGTGTCCCTGTTCCCGATACTTTGAACGTTCCCATTACCAATTATTATGGGATGCAAATCGGTAGCAAGGATATTAATATAAAAGTAAAAGAACAAGGTGAGCCTGTTTGGAAGAACGTCATCCGTAGTTATCACTTGTTGAGTGGTGCCAAGGATGAAAAGATTACCTTCCGTGGTAAAGGTAAGGGTGAAGGCTTAGGCCTCAGCGTGTGGGGTGCAAGAGGCATGGCAAATGCTTCTAGTAAAAACACCTACAAAAAAATTCTTGACCATTACTATCCCGGTACAACCTTGACGAAATAGGATGAGAGAAGTATGTTTGTAAAAGATTTTGATTATGAATTACCGCAAGAGCTTATTGCTCAACATCCCATGGAACCACGTGACCATTCTCGTTTGATGGTGGTGGATAAAAACACTGGTGAAATTGAGCATAAGCATTTTTATGATTTGCTGGATTACTTAGAACCGGGCGATGTGCTTGTATTTAATGATACTCGCGTAATTCCGGCACGTCTCTTTGGTCATAAAGATACTGGTGCTCACGTTGAAGTATTCCTTTTGGCTCGTAAGAATGCTACTGATTGGGAAGCTCTCGTTCGTCCCGGTAAAAAACTGCAAGTAGGTGCAAAGATTACCTTTAGCGAAGACCTTTCTGCAGAAGTAATTGACCACACCGATTTTGGTGGACGCATTGTGCGTTTCCATTATGAAGGTATCTTTGAAGAAATCTTAGATAGATTGGGCGAAACTCCGCTGCCTCCTTACATTACTGCACCTTTAGAAGATAAGGAGCGTTACCAAACCGTTTACAGTCGTGAACGTGGTAGTGCTGCTGCTCCTACTGCAGGCTTGCATTTCACCAAAGAAATGCTGCAAAAAATTAAGGACAAAGGTTGTGAAGAAGTTTTCGTTACCTTACACGTTGGTCTTGGCACCTTCCGTCCTGTAAGTGCGGAAAAAATTGAAGACCATCAAATGCATAGAGAGTTCTATACCGTAAGTGAAGAAGCTGCTGCTACCATTAACAAGGCGAAAGCTGAAGGTAGACGCATCATTGCTGTAGGTACTACTGCAGTACGCACTTTGGAATCTGCAGGTGCGGACGGCGTGATGAAAGCAGGCGGTAACTTTACCCAAATCTTCATCTACCCTGGATACGAATATCGCTTTGTAGATGCATTGGTTACCAACTTCCATTTACCTCAAAGCACTTTGTTGATGCTTGTATCTGCTCTTAGCAGTCGTGACATTATGCTTAATGCTTACGCTGTGGCAGTTGCTGAAAAATATCGCTTCTTCTCCTTTGGTGATGCGATGTTCATAAAAAATAAGTAAAAAAACACATAAAGGAGATTTAGTTTATGTGCAATAATAAGAAACATGCTGTATGGTATGAATTAGTTAAAGAATGTCCTCGCAGTGGTGCTCGCTTAGGTAAGCTGCACACTCCTCACGGAACCTTTGATACTCCGATGTTTATGCCCGTAGGTACTCAGGCAACAGTAAAAACCCTGTCTCCTGAAGAACTGTACGATATGGGTAGCCAAGTTATTTTGGCAAATACTTACCACTTGTTCTTGCGTCCCGGTCACGAACTGGTACAAAAAGCTGGCGGTTTGCATAAATTCATGAACTATAATCGTGGTATGCTTACCGATAGTGGTGGATTCCAAGTATTCAGCTTGGGTGCTATGCGTAAAATTACCGAAGATGGCGTAATGTTCCGTTCCCACATTGATGGTAGCAAAAAGTACCTCAATCCTGAAATTGCAACCCACGTACAAGAAGCTTTAGGTGCAGATATCATCATGGCATTTGATGAATGCATTCCGTATCCTGCAACATTTGAATATGCTAAAAAATCTACTGAACGTACTACCCGCTGGGCAAAACGTTGCTTGGAAGCACATACTCGTGAAGACCAATCCTTGTTCGGTATCGTGCAAGGCGGTATGTATCCTGAACTGCGCAAAATGAGCGTAGAACAATTAACCGAGCTTGATTTTGCAGGTTACGGTATTGGTGGTCTTAGTGTAGGTGAACCTAAACCGATGATGTACGACATTTTGAGCCAAACCACTTGTCATATGCCTAAAGATAAAGTTCGTTACTTGATGGGCGTTGGTACTGCGGACTGCATCGTAGAAGCAGTAAACCTTGGCGTTGATATGATGGACTGCGTATTCCCGACTCGTGTTGCTCGTAACGGTACTGCCATGACCAACGAAGGTCGCTTGGTTGTACGTAACGCAACTTATGCAGAAGACTTCCGTCCTATTGAAGAAGGTTGCACTTGCTACACTTGCCGTAACTTTAGCCGTGCGTATATTCGTCACTTGTTCAAAGCAGAAGAAGTTTTTGCTTTGCGCTTGTTGACCATTCATAACCTTCACTTCTTGCTTGACTTCAGCAGAAGAATTCGTGAAGCAATTGCTAACGATACCTTCCCTGAATTCAGAGAAAGATTTTTGCAAAACTATAAAGGCTAAAAAGGAGTTTTGGCTTTTTTAGAGAATATATACAAATTATAACAATTTGAACATTTTTATGGAGGTGCTCTATGTTTGGTGCTGATACAATGGCAATGATTAATGCAGTTTTACCGTTCTTCTTGATGGGTGGTATTTTCTACTTCATGTTGTGGAAACCCCAAAAGAAACAACAACAAGACCGCCAAAACTTGCTTAATTCTTTGAAAAAAGGCGATAAAATCATTACTATCGGCGGTATTTACGGTACTATTACCGACTTGTCCGAAAAAACTGTTAAAGTTGAGATTGCTGAAGGTGTAGAAATCACCATGGTTCGTTCCGCAGTAAGCAATTTCCAAGATCCTAATCGCACTCAAAGCGAATAATGTCAAATTCTAAGGGGGAATAGTTTTGAGATGGAATGAATTAGGGAAATTCCTGATTATTGCATTGGCAATCATCGGGGGCTTCTGCGTTTATATCCAACCGTTGTCCAACTCTATTAAACAGGGCTTGGACTTGCAAGGTGGTACCCACGTTGTTTTGCAAGCAGTGGATACTCCTGAAATGAAAGTAGATGATGACGCTGTAAACCGCAGTGTTAAAATTATCGAACGTCGTGTAAATGAACTTGGTTTGACCGAACCCGTTATTCAACGTCAAGGTAAAGACCGTATTATCGTTGAACTTCCGGGTGTAAAAGATCCTGAGAAAGCAATCGCAATGCTCGGTCGTACTGCAATGTTGCACTTCCAAGATGAACGTGGCAATGTTGTGCTTACTGGTAGTGATTTGAAAGATGCTCGTGCACAAATCTCTCAAGGTAACCAAGCAGTTGTTGGTTTGGAATTCAACTCCGAAGGTGCAGATAAATTTGCTGATTTGACTGCTAAAAACATCGGTAAACAAATTGCCATCGTACTTGACGGTGAAGTGCTTACTGCTCCTGTAGTACAAGAAGCAATTACCGGTGGTCGTGCACAAATTTCCGGTTCTCGCTCTATTGAAGATGCAGAACGTTTGGCAATTTTGCTCCGCAGTGGTTCCTTGCCTGTTAAAATTGAAATCCTCGAAAACCGCACCGTTGGTCCTACCCTCGGTCAAGACTCCAAAGAAAAAAGTATCAAAGCTTTTGGTATTGGCATCTTAGGCGTTTTCGTATTTATGATTTTGTTCTATCGTCTTTCCGGTATCGTTGCAGATATTGCTTTGCTCCTTTATGTAATGCTTCTGCTCTTGGCAATGCGTTACTTGGGTGCAACCTTGACCTTGCCTGGTATCGCAGGTATCATTCTGTCCATCGGTATGGCAGTTGACGCCAACGTACTTATCTTTGAACGCTTCAAAGAAGAAATCAAACGTGGCAGAACTTTGCGTAGTGCTATGGATGCTGGCTTTGGTCGTGCATTTGTAACTATTTTCGACTCCAACGTAACTACTTTGATGGCAGCAGCAATCCTGTTCTACTTGGGTACTGGTCCTATCAAAGGCTTTGCAGTTACCCTTGCTTTGGGCGTACTCCTCAGTATGTTCACCGCAATCACTGTAACCAAATATTTGCTGCGTTTCCTGATTTACTCTAACTTTACTAAAAATCCGTGGATTTTTGGTGTGGCAGCTCCTAAAGCTGATACTGCTAAGGAGGTGTCTAAATAATGTTTTCTATCGTTAAAAACTGGAAAATCTTTTTTGCAATCACTGTTTCTTTCTTGGTAATCGGTATTGGTTCCATTTTGTTCAAAGGCTTCAACCTTGGCATTGACTTTACCGGCGGTAGCATTATGGACTTGTCCTTTAACAAGGCAGTAACTGTTTCTGAAGTTCGTGATGTTTTGAAAGAACATAATCTTGGCAACAGCGTTATCCAATTGGAAAACGTTGATGGCGAGCAAGCTTCTAAAAACGTATTGATTCGTACCGGTGTTATCGATGACAGCCTGCGTCGTGAAGTAATGGCTGATTTGGGTAAAGATTTGGGTGAATTCCAAATCCAACGTGTTGAACAAGTAGGTGCTACCATTGGCGGCGAATTGATTCAACAAGCTGTAATGGCAATTGGCCTTTCTTGGGTATTGATGATTGCCTACATCACCTTACGTTTTGAATTTAAGTTTGCTATTGCGGCGATTATCGCCTTGATTATCGACGTACTGGTAACCTTGAGCTACTTCTCTTTGTTGCATATGGAATTGGATTCTTCCTTCGTTGCAGCACTCTTGACCGTAGTAGGTTACTCTATCAACGGTACTATCGTAATCTTTGACCGTATTCGTGAAGCGCTTAAAACCCACCGTCGTAACGAAAGCCTTGGTGATATGGTAGATAACTGCATTTGGACTACCATGACTCGTACCTGCTACACCGTAGGTACCTCCTTGTTCGCAATCGTTTCCATCTTCCTGTGGGGTGGCGAAACCATTCACAACTTCTCCTTTGCGATGTTGGTAGGTTTCTGCAGTGGTGCGTACACTTCTGTGTTCCTCGCAGGTCCGTTGTGGTTGATGCTCCGTGGCAAGATTAAAGCGTGATAAGCACTTCTGACGCGTTTTGAGTAAAGTAGTTATTTAAACTGCATTCTCTAATATAGAGAGTGCAGTTTTTTATTTTAAAAAGTAATAAAACGTGAAGCTTTCGTGACAAATATCTCATAATCTGTTACAATCATAATGTTCTGGTTAATTTGACTACTAAATAAGATATATGAGGTTGTTTTGATGAAAAATATGGCGAATTGTAATTTCTTGGTCAGCATCTTGGGGATGATGATAGGTGCTGGCATTATGAACGCTGCCAGTGAATTTCCCTTGGAGTTTACTGAAAACGGTCCTGGAGCTGGCTTTTGGCCCTTTGCTTTAGGCGCAGCGATGACTGTTGCTGCAGTAGTGCTTTTGGTTTATACCTTTACTGCTAAAGCGGAACTGTCCAAACAAACTGTAGCTTTGACCTTGCCCGCCAACAAGCGTGTATATGCTATGATGGGTATTATTGTTGTTTACTGCGCTTTGATTAGTGTGCTTGGTTTCTATCCTGCTTCTGCACTTTTGATTCCTGCAACCATGAAGCTGATGGATTTCCACGACAAAAAAGTTATTGCAATGACCACTGTTGGTACTATTGCTTTCATTTACGTTATCTTTAGCTTATTGCTGCATACTCAAATGCCGCAATCTATGTTCTTAGAGTAGGGAGGGTGTTGAAATGGCTGATATTCTTACTGCTTTAAGTATGATTTTTGTTCCTTTGAACCTTTTGGGTTTAGTTTTTGGTGTTGCCGTTGGTATCGCCTTTGGTTGTATGCCTGGTCTTTCCGTAAATATGGGTTTGGCGTTGCTGTTCCCCTTGGCGTTTAGCTTCCAAGGTATTGGCGGTATCTTGATGCTCCTTGGTATTTACTGCGGTGCAATTTATGGTGGCAGTATCTCTGCAATTCTTTTAAAAACTCCCGGTACTCCTGCTTCCGTAGCAACTACTCTTGATGGTTATCCCATGGCAACTAAGTTGAAACAACCTGGTCGTGCTCTTGGACTTTCCACTATGGCAAGTGCTTTTGGCGGTGTGTTCAGTACCATCTGCTTAATTTTGCTTGCTCCTCAATTGGCAAAGGTCGCTTTGCAATTCTCCAAACCGGAATACTTTGCTCTCGCTATTTTTGGTTTGAGTATCATTACCTCTGTTTCCAGTGGTAGCGTTATCAAAGGCATCATGGGTGGTCTATTTGGTTTGTTCCTTGCAACTGTTGGTATTGACGATATGAGTGGTTCCATTCGTTTCACTTTGGATACTACTTACTTGCTTGGTGGCGTTTCTTTCATTCCTGTTTTGATTGGCGTGTTTGCTTTCGCGCAAGTACTCTCCAGTATTGAAGATTACTACCATAGCCAACAATCTGAACCTATTAAGTTCATTGATAAAGTATTGCCTTCTTGGGCAGATTTCAAAAAAGTATTTGCTACTTTGATTCGTTCTTCTACCATAGGTACTTTTATTGGTTGCGTTCCCGGTACTGGCGGCGATATTGCTTCCTTCGTATCTTATGACCAAGCAAAACGTTGGTCTAAGAACAGTGCAAACTTCGGTAATGGCGAACCTGAAGGCGTTGCTGCTCCCGAAGCTGGCAATAACGCAGTTTCCGGCGGTGCGTTTATTCCTGTACTTACTTTGGGTATTCCCGGTGACGGCGCTACTGCTATTATGATGGGTGCGCTGATGGTACAAGGCTTGCAACCCGGTCCCTTGCTTTTCGTAGAAAAAGCACCTGACGTTTACGCAATCTTCATCGGCTTGCTTCTTGCTAATGTAATTATGGGTATCATGGGCTTCTCTTTGATTCGCCTGTTTGCCAAAGTAGTTAACGTGCCTGTACACATCCTGCTTCCCATTATTGTAATGATGACCTTCGTTGGCACTTACTCTTACAATAATTCCATGAACGATGTGTATTTGATGGTAGCTTCCGGTTTTGTAGGGTACTTCCTCAATAAACTGGGCTTCTCCATGTCTGCGATTATCATTGGCATTATTTTGGGTAGTATGGCAGAGCAAAACTTTGTCGGTTCCTTGATTATGAGTGATGGTAATTTCAATATTTTCTTCACTCGTCCTATTTGCTTGTTCTTCTTGGCGGCAGCGGCACTTTCTTTGTTGTCTCCTGTGATTGGCAAGCTCTTTAAAAAAGCATAATTATTAAAAATAATAAGGCACTACCTTAATGGTGTGAACAGAACCAGTAAAAACGGACAATAGACAAAAAGCCCCCTGATGTAGGAAAATTAAAATACTACATCAGGGGGTATTATTATGCAAAAAAGAAGTTATACACATTTACAAGCTTTGTATCCAGTGATAAAAGAAATGTTAGCCACTGGAAAAACACAACGTGAAATAGCTCAGCACTTTGGATTAAAAGATAAATATGTTGTTAAACGACTTCTTAACAGAGAACGTCGTAAAGATAAAAAGGTAGTTGCAGGAATCATACTGCGACCTAAAGGACGTCCACGAAAAGATACTGTGCCACGTAATCTGTTAAAAGAACAGTCATATGAAATCAATCGTCTGAAAATGGAAAACAAATTGTTGCGGGATTTTCTGCTGTTGACAGAAAGGAAGTGAGGCCACTGGTAAAATATCAGATTATTCATATGAACAGAAATAGATATCCAATATCCGTAATGTGTCGTTTCTTCAGAGTCTCACGCAGTGGCTATTATGGTTATGTTAGCCGTCTTTGCAAACCTTCCCATGATGTTGCTTTGGCAGAAATAATACGTGATCAACAGAAGAAATGTGATAGAACTTATGGTTATAGACGTATGTGTAAGTGGCTTGAAAAGGTGAAGAAGATACATCGTAACCCTAAAACCATTCTTCGCATTATGAAGAAATATGAGTTGCTATCCGAAATTCGCAGACGCAGGAAGTGGAGGCAAATCGGGCAACAAGTACATAAATACGAAAATCTGTTGAACAGAGAGTTTCAAGCAAATAAGCCAAATCACAAATGGGTTACGGACATATCTTACATTCATACAGGACAAGGCATTTTATACCTATCAATAATTCGAGATTTGTTTGATAATAGTATCGTTGCCTACAAAACTGGAACAGCACAAACTGTTAATCTCGTGCTTGATACTATCCGCCTTGCAATGCAAAAAGAAAAGAAAGTCGCTACGGAGTTGCAGCTCCATAGCGACCAAGGTGGTCAATACACATCGCAAGCATATTTTGACCTTACTAAAGAATATGGTATAACTCCATCCATGTCAAGACGGGGAAACTGTTATGACAATGCCATGGCAGAGAATTTCTTTTCCATTCTCAAAACAGAATGCATCTACAGACATCAGGCTGCCACTTTTGAAGAAGCACGAACATTAATTGACAATTACATCTTTTTCTATAATAATCAGCGTATCCAAATGAAAACAGGAGTGGCGCCACTTGCGTTACGCCACTCCGTTTAAAACTTTAATTTTCCTACAATGGGGCTCTTTTATGTTGTCCGTATAATCTGGTTCTGTTCAATGAGCGGGGGCTTTCCTATTTATATATTCATTAACTTACTTAAAACGCATAATTTGCTTGTACGCTACCGCTGAAGCCTTCACGTTGACCTACGTAAGCACGACCATTCAAGTCAATGCTCCATTTGTCGCTTGCTTTGTA
>CALCHC010000122.1 GCA_937901335.1 uncultured Phascolarctobacterium sp.
TAGGTGGTTTAGATACTAATAATGAAGACAATATGTGGGACATTCGCCAACAAATTGGTATGGTATTTCAAAATCCTGACAACCAAATCGTAGCTGCTATTGTAGAAGAAGATGTTGCTTTTGGTCCGGAAAATATTGGCGTACCTGGTGAAGAGATTCGTCCTCGCGTAGAAAAGGCTTTAGCTGCTGTAGGTATGAGCGATTATGCTAAGCATGCTCCTCACTTACTTAGTGGTGGTCAAAAACAAAGAGTTGCAATTGCTGGTTTGATGGCTTTGGAGCCTGCTTGCATTGTTTTAGACGAACCTACTGCAATGCTTGACCCTCAAGGTCGCAAAGAAATTGTTAGTACTGTAAAAAGTTTGAACAAAGATAAAGGCATTACCATCGTTTACATTACCCACTATATGACAGAAGCACTTGCTGCTGATAGAGTAGTAGTAATGGAAAAAGGTCACATCCGTTTTATGGGAACTCCTAAAGAAGTTTTTAGTAGAGTGGATGAGCTGGAAAAAATTGGTTTGGAAGCACCCTTGGCGGCGAAAGTTGCCAGTGAATTACGCAAGAGCGGCATAAAATTAGCAAAAGATATTATTACTGATGAGGAGTTGGCACAGGCATTATGTCAATAAATTTAGCAAATGTTTTTTATACATATATGACTGGCACTCCTTTTGAGCGTCAGGCTTTAAATGATGTTTCTTTGACCATCGAAAAAGGTGAGATTCTTGCCATTATCGGCCATACTGGTAGTGGTAAATCTACTATGGTACAACATTTGAACGGTTTGATTAAACCTTTACGCGGTAACGTAACTATCGATGGTATTGACATTGCGGGGCGTGGTAGTGATGCGAAACAAGCACGTCAGCAAGTAGGTATGGTGTTTCAATATCCTGAACATCAAATTTTTGCAGAAACTGTTTACGAGGATATTGCTTTTGGCCCTCGTAACCGTGGCTTCAGCGCAGAAGAAGTTGATAAGCAAGTTCACGAAGCAATGGCTTTTGTTGGCTTAGATTTTGATACTTTTGCACAACGTTCTCCCTTCCAATTAAGTGGTGGTCAAATGCGCCGCGTTGCCATTGCAGGTGTTGTGGCAATGAATCCGGATTATTTGGTTTTGGACGAACCTTCTGCAGGACTTGACCCTCGTAGCCGTAATGCGGTGTTTAAAGAAATTATGGCACTACATAAAGAACGTGGCATTGCTATTGTTCTTGTTACCCACAGTATGGAAGAGGCAGCTAAGTATGCCAACAGAATGCTGGTAATTAATAAGGGTAAGGTTTTGTTTGATGGTAAGCCTACCGAAATTTTTAGCCAATATAAAGAAGAATTGGTTGAAGTTGGTATGGACGAACCGCAAATCTATAAATTGAGCGCATTGTTGCGTGATAAAGGTTTAGATATTGACAAGGGCATTACCGATGCTGCGGATCTGGTTAAGAGTATTAAAAAAGCAAAGGGGTGGAGATAATGTTAAGTGAAATTACTTTAGGACAGTATTTCCCTGGAAATTCTTTTATCCACCGCTTGGATCCTAGAACTAAAATTTTAGCTACTTTGATTTACATCATCGCTATCTTTTTGGCAGATACTCCGCTTGCTTACGGAATTTTAATTGGTTTTGCTGCACTTGTTGTGGCTGTAGCTAAATTGCCTGTAGGTTTGGTGTTTAAATCTTTGAAACCTATTTGGATTATCATTTTAATTACAATGGTTATCCATATGTTTACTGCTCCTGGTGAAAACGTCGTTTTCTCTTGGAAGATTTTTAAAATTACAGAAGAAGGTTTAATTTTAGGTACTAAGATGGCTTTGCGCTTAATCTTGCTTTTGTTATTCTCTTCTGTTTTGACTTTCACAACTTCTCCCATTGTATTGACTGATGGTATTGAAAAGTTGTTGCGTCCATTTAAATGCATTGGTGTTCCTGCTCATGAATTGGCAATGATGATGACCATTGCATTGCGTTTCATTCCTACTCTTTTGGAAGAAACTGATAGAATTATGAAAGCACAAACAGCACGTGGAGCAGATTTTAGTAGTGGTAATCTGATTGAACGTGCTAAAAATATGTTGCCTTTACTTGTTCCTTTGTTTGTAAGTGCCTTCCGTCGTGCGGAAGAGCTTGCTATTGCCATGGAGTCTCGTTGCTATCGTGGGGGAGAAGGCAGAACTCGTATGCACGAACTTTCATATAAAAGCATTGACTACATTGCTTTTGCTGCTGTAATTTTCTTGGCAGTAGGTTTGGCAGTATTACGTTGGGGTGCAGGTCTATGCGCACTTTAAAACTAGTAGTTGCTTACGATGGCAGTGCTTATCACGGCTTTCAAAAGCAAAAGAATGCTGTGACAGTGCAAAATATTTTGGAAGAAGTACTTAGCAAGTTATGCGGTGAAGCAGTAGTAACTGCCGGTTCAGGACGAACTGACGCAGGAGTACATGCTTGGGGACAAGTAGTGACATTGGAAACAAATGGCACTATTCCCTGTGCCAATATCATTCGCGCTTCTAAGAAAATGCTTCCAGCAGATATTGTTATTGTCAGTGTTGAAGAAGCTGAAGCAGGTTTTCACGCACGCTATAGTGCTAAGTGGAAGCGATATCAATATCGCATTGTTGAAAACGAATTTGATAGTCCCTTTGAAGTTAAGTACGCTTGGCAAATTAGGGAAGCTTTAGATGTGGATGCAATGAACCGAGCATCAAGCTACTTACTTGGAACACATGACTTTAGTGCGTTCCGCAGTAGTGGTAGCGTAGAAACGTCTCCCATTCGTACAATGTATGAAGCAAGGTGGGAGCGAAGAGGTAGGGAGCTGCTCTTTACCATTGGCGGAGATGGGTTCTTGTATCATATGGTTCGCAACCTTGTATGGTCTTTGGTGCAAGTGGGATTAGGTAAACGTACACCCAAAGACTTTGAAGCTGAGCTTACTGCAAAGCGTTGTGAATTTTTAAACGAGCCTGCTCCGGCTCAAGGCTTGTATTTAAAAGAAGTTTTTTATACTGATTTTGAAGCCTAATTTTCGGTTGCTTCTGCCGTAAAAAGCTGTAATTTTTTGTACAAAATTTGTCAAAAAAGTTCTTGACTTAGGTAGTTCAAATAGGTATAATGACTATACGTGATTTTCCGCTTGATTTCACTAGCCCCGAAAGACAGTGAGAAAATCAAACTATTGTATATTTCTCTAGGAGGGACATGAGGATGAAATCTTTTATGGCTAATCCGTCCAACATCGAACGCAAATGGTTCGTAGTTGACGCAGCTGATAAAACTCTCGGCCGTATGGCTGCTGAAGTTGCTAAAGTCCTGCGCGGTAAACATAAACCGACTTTTACCCCGCACATGGACACCGGTGATCACGTAATCGTTATCAATGCAGACAAAGTTGTTCTGACCGGTAAAAAACTTACTCAAAAAATCTATTTCCGTCATTCTGGTTATCTCGGTGGCGACAGCTATGTAAAAGCTGGCGACATGCTGAAGAAAAACCCTGTAAGAATGGTAGAACTCGCTATTAAAGGCATGATCCCGCACAACCGTCTGGGCAGCCAAATTTACACCAAACTCCACGTTTATGCAGGTAGCGAACATCCGCATGCTGCTCAAAAACCTGAAGTGTTGGAAATCAACGTAAGATAAGATCGGGAGGAAGAATAAATGGCAGT
Source organism: uncultured Phascolarctobacterium sp. (assembly GCA_937901335.1). GTDB lineage: Bacteria > Bacillota > Negativicutes > Acidaminococcales > Acidaminococcaceae > JAHHUH01. The sequence goes on from CALCHC010000122.1 coordinate 3,682, forward strand.
AGTTACTTATAATGCAACCGGTCGTCGTAAATCTTCCGTTGCTCGCGTTCGCCTGGTTCCGGGTGAAGGCAACATCATCATCAACGACCGCGAATTGAATAAATATTTTGGTCTGAAAACCTTGGAATTGATTGTTAACCAACCGTTGGAACTCACCGAAACCAAAGGTAAATATGACGTTCTCGTAAACGTTAACGGTGGTGGTATCTCCGGTCAAGCAGGTGCAATCCGTCACGGCATTTCCCGTGCATTGCTCCTCGTTGACGAAGAATTCCGTCCGGTTCTCAAAAAAGCTGGCTTCTTGACTCGCGACCCGCGTGAAAAAGAACGTCGTAAATACGGCTTGAAAAAAGCTCGTAAAGCAAGCCAATTCTCCAAACGCTAATATTTGGATTTTGTATTGCCAACCCGCAACAGCAATGTTGCGGGTTTTTTATTTTGTTGCAGCTACCAAAAACAAGGTTTAAACTCTTTGTGAATTTGAATAATTATAAGTCGAATTTACTCTTTCTTTGCTATTGGTACAAACTTGTATCAAAGGTAAGTTGTATATTTAACTCAAGCAAAAGAGTGAAGCGCAAAGTAGAAAGAACGATATACTTTGTAATCAAAATCACAGAGAGGAGGGAAGACCATGACTGAAGTTGCATGCTACAGCTTTTTAGCTTTCACCGTAGCTGGATGTTATTGGCTGATGAAAAAATGATAGTAGATAAAATTATTGATGGTATAATATAGAAGCTGCAGGAAATGAAAATTTTTCTTGCAGCTTTTATTTTTATATTTATAAGTATTGGTGCTATAATAGTCTTATATTTATGGATGAGGTCTTTTATGGATAGAAAAGTTGTAGATAAAGATTTATATTGGAAATTGTTTAAATCAACATTCATCATTAGTGCTTTCACTATTGGTGGTGGCTTTGTAATCATCTCTTTGCTGAAAGCGAAGTTTGTTGACGAGTATAAGTGGTTGGATGACAAGGAAGCTTTAAACTTAGTAGCGATTGCCCAATCTGCACCTGGTATTATGGCAGTTAATGCTGCAATTATTATTGGTTATAAGTTGGCTGGCTTAGCAGGTTCCTTAACAGCAATATTGGCTACAGTTTTACCGCCTTTGTTTACATTGAGCGTTGTGGCTTATTCTTATGATGTTTTTGCTAGCAATGAGTATGTGCAATTACTTTTGAAGGGTATGCAATGTGGCGCAACTGCCATTATTATTAACGTTGCTATCGATTTGTTAAAGAAGGAAATCAAGAAAAAACTTGCGATTCCGTTGTTGATTATTGTAGGAACTTTTGTGGCAAATTATTTCTTCGATGTTAATTTGATGTACGCAATTTTAGTAGACGCCATGCTTGGTTTTATGCTATTGCGTGATGAAAAATATTCTTGAGGAGGGCGTAATGATTTATTGGGAACTTTTTTGGAGTTTTGTACAAGTTGGCGCCTTTTGTGTTGGCGGCGGTTATGCATCTATGCCTTTGATTCAAGAACAAGTTATTGAACGCCATGGGTGGCTTACTTTACAACAATTTATAGATATTTTTACTATTTCACAAATGACACCGGGGCCTATTGGTATTAATGCGGCAACCTTTGTCGGCACTAAAGTTGCAGGTGTTCCTGGAGCGATTGCCGCTACTGCAGGATTTATTTTTCCTTCCATTATCATCGTTTTGATTTTGGCAAAGTTGTTTTTCAAGTACGGTGATATTGGTCCGATTCGTGGAATTTTAAATGGCTTGCGTCCTGCGGTTGTAGCGTTGATTTGTTCCGCAGGTGTTGGTTTTATTTTACTTGCTTTGTGGAATACGGAAACTTTGCCTAAAGATTACACTAAGGTTGACTTGATTGGTTGTATTGTTTTGCCAATTTCTTTGTGGTGTATTCGTAATAAAATGAGCGTTATAAAATTATTGTGCTTCTCTGGAATGTTAGGTTTAATTTTTGGAGTTGCAGGAATTAGATGAATTAGGCGTAGCCTGCGTGGCTACGCTTTTCTTTTGTTTTCCGAAGTAGTAAAAGTATGCTATAATATAATTTACTAATCTCATTAATTTATTTAAGGAGTGGACTATTATGCAGACACGTTTTCTTATCATAACGGGTATGTCCGGTGCTGGCAAAACCCAAGTAGTAAGAACCTTAGAAGATTTAAAATATTTTTGTATAGATAATTTGCCTGCGGCGTTGATTCCCAAATTCGCAGAATTGTGCCGTCAAACTTCTGAAAGCAATGTAGCTTTAGTTGTGGATGTGCGCGGTGGTCAATTTTTTGATAAACTTTTGCAAGTATTGGATGAAATTAAAGCGTCCGGTCAAAAATATGAATTGTTATTTTTAGACGCAGATGATGCAACTTTGGTGCGTCGCTATAAAGAAACTCGTCGTCGTCATCCCTTGGGCGATAGCGAAACTCTTTTGGATAATTTAGCTCAAGAACGTGAGCTTTTAGCACCTTTGCTGGAAAAATCTACTTATATCATCAATACTACTGATTTAAATTCTTCTGAATTAAAAAATAGGGTTAGAGAACTTTTCAGTACTGATAACGAAAGAGAACGTATGGGGATTGTAGTGCGTTCCTTTGGTTTCAAGTATGGTTTACCTTTGGATAGCGATTTAGTTTTAGACGTACGCTTCTTGCCCAATCCTTTTTATGTAGAAGAATTGCGTGCTCAAACCGGTAACGATCAAGCAGTGGTTGATTATATTTGTCGTTATCCGCAAACTTTTGAATATCTCAAATTAGAAGCTAAACGTTTTGATTTCTTAATTCCTCAATATATTAATGAAGGTAAGAGTCAGTTGGTAATCAGTGTAGGCTGTACTGGTGGGCAACATCGCAGCGTTTTTGTGGCTAACAAAATTTATGAATACTTAAGTACTCAAGGGTATAAAGTAGAAGTAAGCCACAGAGAACTTTCCAATAAAAAGTAACGGAGGAATTTTATGCGCTGGATTACTTGGCTTTATCCGGGCATTAACGTGAAGCGCTGGTTGTTCCTTTTTACTATTGGTGTTTTGCTTTGTGCGTTTGGTTTAGCTTTTCTTTTTAATTTTCAAATAATGGGTGCTCTGGAAGAATTAGTATTCCAGATTACTTATGCTACAACAGGTAAGTACTCCAATGTTCTTGTAGTTTTAGTGGGTGGCTTATTTGTAATTTTCGGCTTAGGTTTTATGATTTATGGTACTCGTAAGACCATTAAGTCCGTTGTTACTGCTGTCATGCCGGAACAAAGTGGTTCTTTAATGGAAAAGGTTTTCGTGCAACGTAAGTTAACCCATGGCCCTGCCATTACTGTAATTGGCGGTGGCACTGGTCTTTCCACCTTGTTGCGTGGCATGAAATACATTACTAATAACTGTACAGCAGTGGTAACTTCTGCTGATGATGGCGGTTCTTCAGGGCGTTTGCGCAAAGAACTTGGTATTATTCCTCCGGGGGATTTGCGTAACTGCCTTACTGCTTTGGCTGATCGCGAACCTTTGATGGAACGCTTGATGCAATATCGTTTTAAAGGTGATTCTCCTTTAGCGGGTCATTGCTTTGGCAATTTGTTTATTGCGGCGATGGCAGAAGCTGAAGGTGGTATGGAAGAAGGTCTTAATGCAACTAGTCAAATTTTAAAAGTGCGTGGTCGTGTTATTCCTTCCACTTTGGAAAATATTCAACTGCAAGCAGAGATGAGCGATGGTACCATTATTTCCGGCGAATCTAAAATTCCGGAAGCTCGTAAGCGTATCAGAAAAATGTTGATGAAGCCTGCTGATGCTCCTGCATCTAAAGGTGCGGTAGAAGCTATTTTGAAATCAGATGTACTGATTTTTGGTCCTGGTAGCTTGTACACTAGCGTAATTCCTAATTTGTTAGTTGAGGAAATTCGCGAAGCTATTTTGCAATCTGATGCTGTAAAAATTTACGTTTGCAACGTAATGACTCAACCTGGTGAAACTGATGGCTATGGTGCTTTTGAGCATGTGCGTGCTTTAGTTGATCATATGGGCAAACAGTTTTTGGATTATGTGATTGTTAATGACCAAAAAATTACTACAGAACAATTGAAGCAATATTATGCTGAAGGTTCTATGCCTGTTACTCCTGATGTAGAAAAGATTCGTAAATTAGGCATTACTGTTGTACCGGCAAGCCTTATTAGTAAAGACGACCTTGTGCGTCATGAACCTCGCAAGCTTGCTCGTGCGCTCATTATGCTTATTTATCGTTTGCGTCTCTTTGGTAAAGGCGTTCAATTCTTCGATTATATCTTTATGCGTCATGGTCTTAATACTATGGATAAAGATGTTAGAGGAAATTTTAAAAAATAATTTGTGTGAAAGGGGGAGGCCGTTTGTCTTTTTCCAATGATGTAAAAAACGAATTATCTCGTTTGGAAACTAACGAAGTGTGCTGTGATAAGGCAGAAGTTTTAGGCGTTCTGCGTATGAGTGGTGCGATTGTTATTCGTGGTATGAATATCGGCATTCACTTTTCTACAGAAAATGCTGCTTTGGCGCGTCGCGTATTGCAGATTTTAAAAAATAATTATCAAGTTCAGACAGAGGTAGTCATTACTCGTTCTCGTCGTCTGAAGAAAAATAATCGTTACCAAGTGCGGGTACTGCCTGCTCCTCAAGTAAGCATCGCAATGAATGAATTGCAACTGCTTTCCATGGAAAGTGATTTGAAAAATCCTTTACTTAATAAGCAATGTTGTAAGCGTGCGTTCTTGCGTGGTGCGTTTTTAGGTGGCGGTAGCATTAGCCGTCCGTCCAGTGATTATCATCTGGAAATGGTAACTGGTAATGAAGATTTTGCACGCAGTATTATTAAGGTAATGCATACCTTCTCTATGAAAGCAAAGCTTACTGACCGTAAAAATGACTACATCGTTTATCTTAAAGATGGTGAAAGTATTACAAATTTCCTGCGTGTTATCGGTGCCCATAATTCTATGATGGAACTGGAAAATGTGCGCGTGCTCAAAGAAATGCGCAATAATGTAAATCGCAGGGTAAATTGTGAAACTGCAAACCTTGGTAAAGTAGTTAAGGCTGCAGTGCGCCAAGTTAATTGTATTAAATTTATTGATGAACATATGGGCTTAAGCGAATTGCCCCAAGCATTACAAGATACTGCTCGTCTGCGTTTGGAATATCCTGACGCATCTTTAAACGAATTGGTAGAATATTCCGGTGGCATTGGTAAGTCCGGTATTAACCATCGTTTGAAAAAGTTGCAGGAAATGGCAGTTGGTTTAGGTATGGAAGTGGAGAAAGCGTAAATGTTAAAGAAGCTTGCTAAATTTTTGTTTAGCATTTTATTAGCTTTTATAATTGTCTTTGGTGGTTTCTGGATGTTTTTTGGAGATTTAGTCAAAGAAGAATATGCAGCTTATCGTAAAAGCAGTGCGCCTATTTTGCTTTATCATGCCGTTGGTGAACCTGTAGAAATTGAATGGCCACCAAGTTTAATTATGCCTGCTTCGTTGTTTGAATCACATTTGCAATATCTTAACCAAGAGGGCTATAAAGTAGTAAGTGTTGAAGATTTGGTAAGCTTGTTGAAAAATGGTGGTAACTTAGACAAGGTTGTTGCTATGAGTTTTGATGATGGCTACAGAAATAATCATGCTGATGCTTTGCCACTTTTGAAAAAATATAATGCCAAAGCTTCTTTCTATATAGTACATCGCGATATTGGCAAGACCATTTATATGGGTAAAGATAGACTTCAAGATTTGCTTGACAGCGGTATGGAAATTGGTAGTCATACTATCAATCACGCTCCTCTAGCTTTAATCGATCCTAAGTATTTACCTTGGGAAGTTGGCAGTGCCAAGAAGTTTATAGAAAGAGACTTGGATGGTTATGAGCTTAAAGGTATTGCGTATCCCAATGGTGGTTATAACGAAAAAGTTCTCGCTGCTGTTAAGGAGTATAATTTTGCCTATGGTTTGACCGGCAAGGTTGGAGCAAATACTCACCAAACTTTTCAAAAAACACCCTATGAGTTGTATCGAATCTCCATTGTAGATGATGGCAATGGTTTAGAAGGCTTTAAAAGGCGTTTAGAACGAGCTTATTTATGGGGCTTTTTGCAAACCAGGGGTATAGATTTAAATATTCTCAGAGATTTTCTGATGCAATAAAAATTCCTTGCATAAACGGATAAAAGCAGTTAAAATATGTACAGTAATATTTTTATTTGGAGGTAATTTACAATGCGTAAACATATTAAAACCGTTAACAAAGCTATGTTGAACAAAACTCTCCGCACTGGCGGCTGTGGCGAATGCCCCGCTTCCTGCCAATCCGCTTGCAAAACTTCTTGCACCGTTGGCAACCAAGTTTGCGAACACAGCAAATAATATTTGAACAAAATCAGCTCCCTGTTTTGACGGGGAGCTTTTTACTATTTAGGTTATATGAAAGGTGAAATCCATGCTGATACATAAAATGCGTTTAGATGACAATATGGCAGTACTCGACGTAAATAGCGGTGCTGTGCATTTAGTTGATGATGTTATCTATGATTTGTTAGATTACTATGATGGTAGCAATGGTGAAGAAGCAGTAGCTGCTTTGAAAGACCGTTACAGCGAAGAAGATTTGCGTGATGCTTTGGGTGAAATGCAAGAACTGCAAGAAAATGGCTTGCTTTTTAGCCCTGGTTTTGATGTGCCTCCTACTTTTGCTGAAAAACCCATCGTAAAATCTTTGTGCCTCTTGGTAACTCACGACTGCAATTTGCGTTGTGGTTACTGCTTTGCTGATACTGGTTCCTTCGGTGGATGCCGTCAATTGATGAGTAAAGAAACTGCAGAGAAAGCAGTAGAATTTGCTATTGAAGGCAGTATGAAACGCCATAATTTGGAATTGGACCTTTTTGGCGGCGAGCCTTTGATGAACTGGCCTGTTGTAGTACATATTGTTGAATATGTACGCCGTCGTGAAAAAGAAACTGGCAAAAATATAAAACTTACCCTTACCACCAATGGTACACTGCTTAATGATGAAAATATTAAATTCTTGAATGATAACCGTGTAATGTTGGTATTAAGCCTTGACGGTAAAAAGGAAACTCACGATGCAATGCGTCCTTTCCCCAATAAATCCGGTAGCTATGATGCTGCAGTACGTGGTTTCAAAAAAGTAATTGATAGCCGTGAAGGAAAAAACTATTACTTGCGTGGCACTTATACTCACTTCAGTACTCATTTCTGCGAAGATGTGCTCGATATGACCAAAGTGGGTAAAGAAATTTCTGTAGAACCTGTTGTTGGTATTGATGATCCGTGGGTACTTACTGAAGAAGATTTACCTGTTATCTTTGAAGAATACGATAAATTGGCTCGTGCTTATTTGGAAAGACGTAGAGAAGGTAATCCTTTTGATTTCTTCCATTTCAATGTAGCTTTGGATAATGGTCCCTGTGTAGCAAAACGTTTGGCTGGCTGTGGCGCTGGTCATGAATATTATGCTATTACTGCTGATGGTGATATTTATCCCTGCCACCAATTTGTTGGTCGTGAACAATATATTATGGGTACTTTAGAAACTGGCGTAGTTAAACCTGAACTGGTACAAAAATTCCGCCATACCCATGTTATGACCAAACCTGAATGTAGCAAATGTTGGGCACGCTTCTTCTGCAGTGGCGGTTGCCATGCAAATGCTGATTTGATTAACGGCGATATCACTAAACCGTATGAATATGGTTGTAAGTTGCAAAAGAAACGTTTAGAAAATGCAATCTTAGTTCAAGCTGTTTTGACTGCTGAATCTCAAGAAGGCAAAGATTTAGTACCTCATTTTAACAATTTCACCTACGAAAAATAAAAAAGTTTAAAATTTTTAAGGCGTGTCATGCGTGAGCAGGACACGCCTTCTTTGCCAACTTAGCCGAGCGTGTCATCGAAAAATGTTGAAAAAAGTTAAAAAAGGGTGTTGACAGTTCCTGAAACGGATGGTATTATAAACAAGTCGCTGACGCAAGCGACTACAGAACCTTGAAAACTGA
>CALCHC010000123.1 GCA_937901335.1 uncultured Phascolarctobacterium sp.
TAAAATTACTATTTTACATTCGAAAACCATACCTTTGTAAAATTTGACAAAGCATTTTATCAAGGATACAACCATCACTTGTAATTAATCGTTTAATGTGGTATTGTGTATTTGTCCAGAGATGGATGATGTGCATTCTATAACGAAAGAAGGTAATAATTTCCAAAACGAACAAAGCAGTACCAGATCTAATGCTTTACCTCGTTTTACCAAGCTTCCTCCTGAAGGATTGCAAGACTTAATTGCAAAAGCACAAGCCTTTGACCAGGAAGCAATCGACAAGTTGTGTGCTCTTTTCCAACCACTGATTAACAAAGAGGCTCGCCGCCTTAATGTGCAAGAAATCTTAGGAGAAGATGCTGTAAACACAGCTTGGGTAATTTTCTTAGACTTCATCCACCGCTACAACGGTACTGATTACCAACATCTACCTGGTTTAATCCAATGCAGATTACGGTACGAGCTCTTGCATAAAGTTCAAAAAGAAGGGCGCTCTTCAGATAGCAATAGTGCTAGTGAAGATTTAATGGAAATGCAACCCCATGAACTTTTAGAGCAATCACTTACTAATTTAGCCGTACGAGAAGTTTTAGAAACACTACCAACAAGACAACATCAAATTTTATCCATGTACTACATCGATAAAAAGAATCTTGAACAAATTGCTGAACGCTTTAACTGCAACGAAAAAACCATTCGTAGACAAAAGCTTGAAGCCATTAAAAGATTCAAAGAAAAATTTACAACTTAGCTTTACCAAGCCTTGTTCTTTTTTAGAGCAAGGCTTTTACTTTTAGCTTTACTCTTTTAAAGTTAGTATACTCTATAGAACAAGGATGCAATGCTTTACCATAAAAGCATTGCTTTTATACAAGCCAAGAAGAAAAAAGCAGAGGAAGGGGAAAAGAAAATTATATAAAAGAAAAGGGGAAGGAGAGGAAAAAAGAAGAACTCATTATATAAATGGGGTTTTGAAAAGCCAATCTGGACATTTGGGGCAAAATTATTTTTAAAATTGCTCACAACAGCACTTTTTTAAAATTTTTTCTGGCAAAATGTCCAGTTTTATAATTTTCAAGCCCATTTATATATTAAGAGGAACTTCCCACAACAAAAAACAGGCATGAGCTTTCACTCACACCTGTCATAAATCCAACTTTTAAATTAACGCACGCATTTCTTCTGCAGTAAGGGTAATATATTTCTTTTCAGTATAGAGAGCACCACGACCACGACATTCTACAATCAAAGCAACATCCACGTCGGGAATATTCGCCATAGCTTCGGCAATGGTTTTGCCATTTTTAGCATACGCTTCAAAACGCAGCACCATAGTCTTGCCTGTACCCGCAGGTACCAGCACTGCTTCGAAGTAATCGTCGTCACGGAGTACGTCTTTCAAATTAACTTTGCCTCTGAGAAGCACATCGTCATATTGTTCTTGGGGCAAGTAAATACGCACGTAAGCATCAATCAAAGTAGCTTCTTGCTTACCTACGTTTTTATAATCCAGCTCTACTGCAAAATCCAAACGCTTATCAGTTTCGTTAACCTTTACTGCAGCAGTACGCTTTTTCACGTCAAAGAACATTTTTGCATCGCCCTGCATCCAGATGTAAGCAGCAACAACTGCCACACCAAGCACCACCAAGGCGAGAATGATTTGAATTGCACACAAAAGCATCTTTCTTCCTCCTTACGCCTTGTAGTAATCTTTAATAATGCAGATGGGAGTTTTTTCACTGCCATTGCCAAAGGGGTTATCAATCAAAATTTCTGCAACCTTATCTGCGTCTACACCTTTTGACACGCCAAGCACTGCACTACGCTTCAAATCGTTAACGTCAGCGATTGCTGCACCATAGCTACCGGTAGCTTTAGTAATTTCTTCCGCAACTTTAGTAGGATTGGAAGGACCATACACAATGTGCTTGTCATATGGAGGCATGGTACCGGTAATATCGTCAATCAAACGACCTTGTTCGCCCGCCATACGGTAGAACACGCCACTTACGCCAACGCATTTAGCAGCAAAGCCGCAGATTACCGCAGTCAATACGCGCATACCGCCTTCAGCATCAATGAGAGCTTGCATGCTGTACCAGCTACTGATACTGCCTTTGGACGGAAACAAACGACACAAAACCTTTGCCAAAAGGCTCGGTTTAAATTCTTCACAACGCATTGCTCTGCCTTGGATGATGGCAACAACACTTTCTGCAATGCACACAACATCATTGGGGCCAATCTTGTCCTTGCCATATTCCAAAATCGCTTCGCACACATCATCGTGATGAGTCAAGATTCTGGTAGGCACAGGCACGATAGTATATTTTTCCATGCTTTACTCCTTAGTATTATCTAATTCAGCAGTCGCTTGCAAACGTTCCAACCATTCACTGCTAAGGCGGGTGGGCTTGCCATTTGCATCAGTAAATACGCAACGCAATTTACCTTCTGCAGCAACAGCACCATCACGCAAACGAATAACCTTTTGATCAAAATCCATTTTGATTTTGCTTAAAGCAGTCAGGCTAGTTTGCACTTCATATTCATCGTCATACTTACAGCTATTTTTATATTTTACTTCAACGGACGCAATGGGGAACAAAATACCTGCATCCATCAAATCGTTAAGGCTCATACCTGCAGCACGCAAAAGTTCTGCCCTGCCCATTTCGAACCAATGCAAATACTTGGAGTGATGCACAACACCCATGGTATCAGTTTCTACAAAACGAACTCTATCACGAATAACAATCATCTTTAAAACCTCTTATTCTAAAAAAGTAACACTTAATTATATCACTCTAAAGCTATTTTTTATAGTACTAATCTATATCGCTCATATTTTTCTCGCTCAGGCTTTGTTCCACCTTTTCGGAAATCAAGATGTAAGCAACAGAGCAAACAGGGACGCTCATAATCATACCCATAATTCCGGCAACGCTACCGCCCACAGTAACAGCTACCAAAACCCACAGCTCGCTAAGACCAACTGCCTTACCCACAATCTTCGGGTACAGAATATCGCCTTCAATACGTTGTAATACAATGAAGAATACTAAGAACACCCAAATCTTTTCAGGAGCAGCAACTAAAATCAAGAAGCAGCCTACCACCGCACTGATGATAGTACCCAAAATAGGAATCAAGCCCAACACTGCAACCAGTACGGAAATCACCAAAGCATAGGGTAACCCAATAACAACCATGCCTGCGAAACATAAGCAGCCTAAAATCAAAGCTTCGCTAAATTGTCCTGCCACATAACCGTGGAAAACCTTTTGGCTAATCTTGGCAGCACGCACCAAATAATCTGCACGTTCCTTAGAGGCAAGAGCGTAAACAGTACGCTTCAAGCTTTTTATAAGCTCATCCTTTTCTAAAAGCAAGTACACCGCCGCCACAATACCAATGGCAAAATTGGTTACTACATCTAAAACGGTAGTAGTAGCAATCCAAGTACGGGACAGGAGCAAGCTCTTATTATCTTGGATAAATTGGAAGATAGTTTGATAAGCATTGTTCCATTGCTTTTGCAGGTAGAGGAAATCATCCTCAAACATATTAAACTGGGTAGCCTTTTCCTGCAGGTAGATATTCATCTTATCTACGGCAGGAGGAATCAATTTCACTAAAGTTTTCACGCTACTATTCAGCTCCGGCAAAACAAGCAGAACCGTAAAAGCAAAGAAAGCAGCAATCAAGGCAAGGCTCAAAATAAGACAAGCAATGCGTTTCACTTTATGCAAAGGGCCATTACTAAACAGCTTGTCCCAAACAAATTCCAGCTTGGTCATCAGCACATTGACGATAAAAGCGATGAACCCGCCAATCAAGAAAGGCAGGATAACTTTATAAAAATTGTCCAGCAGTTTTAAACTTACATCATAATTCCACAATGCCCAACACAGCACTGCGGTAAAGGTTATTACACCGTAAATGTTTTTATATTTCATAGAAGCAACCTCGTAGAGATACTTTTCTTTTATTGTAGCATAATGTTTGTGACAACACAAAGAACTCTGCCAATGCTATTGTATATACGCAAAACTAAAAATATGTTATAATGCAAACGTTACTAATGTCCTCTTAGTTTAATGGATAGAACCTGCGCCTCCGGAGCGCAAGATAGCAGTTCGATTCTGCTAGAGGGCACCAAAATAAAATTAGCAGGTAGCTCATTGCGAGTTACCTGCTTTTTATATTAAAGGCAACCTTTTAGGTTACCTGTTTGCCAAATCAACTATGCTTGGCAAGTTTTTCCTTATTTCTAAAATGACGAGGCATCAAGATTGCGACAACCATCATCAACACGCCCAAGAAGAGTACCCCTTCGTAACCAAAGGGCAATACGTAATCGATAAAGTCATTCATTTTATAAAGAGTAATTTGCCCATAATTCCATAAATCATAAATTCCAAGGTTTATCCAAAAGTAGGCAGTTTGCTGATAAAGCCAATACCCTAAACCGCCGCCAAGGATAATACCCAAAGTCTTACACTTGTGCTCGTATGGCAGTGCTGCCAAACTTACTACGGAACAGTTACCAATAACGCCCAAACCTAAGCCAAAAATAAAACCACCAACTACTACGCCAAAGTCCATATTCTTAATGGCAATACTTGCCTCATCGTAGCCAATCGCGTATCTGCAAATAGCCAAGAGGAACATAGCATAACCAACAGCGTACAGTAAAATTCTGGCAATGGTTAAGTTTTCCATGCGGATTGAGGAACGTGCACGTCTGCGATGGGACACTCCCGACCAATACAAGCTAAAACCAAAAAGCAGACCAGTTAAAATGACCATCATGGTGTCATACATATTATTCCCCTCCTTCGCTATATTCTTTTAACAAAATAGCAACGGGGATGGCTGTCAAGAGAGTTGCTGCTACAAAGGCATAACTGCTAATGCTACCTAAGAGCAAACCGCTCATAACATTTCCTTCGCCAATGCCTTGTGCCAAAAATGCACCATAACTCATAACCGTACCACCAATCAAGCCAACGAAGAATAAACCTGTATGGCACATCTCCTTACGACCTTTACTCGGAGCATATTCTGCATTACAGTTTTCAGTCAAAAGATATGCTGCAAAAGCACCGAAGGGAATCATTGCGACAAATTCTAAACTGTTTTCCGGGTTCACTAATAAGAGCGCCATAAAGAAGACAAAGCCTAAAGTCATTGCCTTAGAAAACCATTTTGTTGCTTTCATATTCATAACCTCCTTGTAGATTACTCCTCCCATCTACAGCTTTAGTATACTCCCAAGAATATTTTTATATGTGTCAGCCCCTCAAAGAATTGAAGCTATAACTGTGAACAGTTTAAAAATCTTTCCCTATCGCTCTTGTGAAAGACTTTCCTCAAACCTTATAATATTTATAGAAAGTTTTAAGGAGTTTTTATGAAGTTCATCTATTTCTTCATTATCATTGATATTTTACTTAGTTCAATTTCATACATCTATTGCAGGCTAAACTTCGGCTTCGCAAAAACTTGGAGCTTCTTCTTTTGCTGCCTGTTCTTAGCAATAAATATGATAGGCTCTCGCCTGCTTCCGGAAAGCACGCCTTTAATTTTACTAAAAGCTTCTTCCTGGCTCAGTGGTTTGTGGCTAGCCTTCATTTACTACTCTGTAATCTTGGCGCTAATCCACTGTCTTATCTGGCTTGGTGGCAAGCTTTTCTCTGTGCAACTGCCAAACTACAAAATTGCTTGTGCAGGGTTGCTTTGCATGCTTGCCTTTATTACTTGGGGTAGCTTCCGAGCCTTTAACCCTGTCATCCGCACAGAAGAAATCGCTACTTCCAAACTACCTGCTAACACCAATTACAAAATAGTTCTCGTCAGTGACATCCATCTTGGCAGGCTCTTAGGTAAGTCTTATGCAGAAAACTTAGTAGAAAAAATAAACGCTCAAGAACCAGACCTTGTCCTTTTGGCAGGTGATATCTTGGACGAAAAATTGCTTTATGTTAAAGAGCAGGACTCCCTCTCTCCTTTGGCAAAGCTTAAAGCGCCTCTTGGAGTGTACGCTGCTTACGGCAACCATGATTATTTAGACAAGCCTACCGTTTGGCAGGAGATGCTGGAAGCAAATAACATTAACGTACTGCGTGATGCAAACGCTATTGTCGATAATAAACTAAAGGTTACCGGTTTAAACGACTTTAGCCGTAATAGAAGCACTGCTTCTTTAGAAAAGCTAAGCGCTGATAATGCCAACTACTATAGCATCGTCATTGATCATCAACCGCGTAAGATGGAAGCAGCCAGTTCCGCAGGCTACGACCTGTACGTAGCAGGGCATACCCATACAGGACAACTCTTCCCTAACCGCTTAGTCACCAAGAAAATGTATAAGCTTGACTACGGTCGCAAAGAGTTTGGCAACTTAACTGCCATCACCAGTAATGGATATGGCTTCTGGGGAGTTCCGGTACGTACGGAAGTTGCTCCTGAACTTGTTGTTATAAACCTAAAATCCAAATAAACAAAAACGCTCGTTGATTTCTCAACGAGCGTTAATTTTTTGTATTTTATTCTTCCATAACTACTACAGCGTCAGGAGCATTCTTTTTGATGGATTCAATACCATTTTTGCAACCAGCCATTGCTTTGTAGCCTTCGCCGGTAGCAATTACTTGACCGTTAGTAGCTTTCAAGCGGAAGCGGAATTCGCCAGCTTTGTCTTTGTAAATTTCAAATTTAGGATGTTTAGCACGTTCAAAACCTTCAACAGTTTGGTCTTCAATACCTGCAACAGGGGCGTTTTTCATAACACTTGCAATACCTTTACGGCAAGCGTTTTCAGAAGAATATACTTCGGAAGTAGCAATAACTTCACCATTGCCAGCTTTCAAATCAAATTTGATGCCAGTATTAGTTTTACGAATAACAAATTTGCCCATTTGGAGCGCCTCCTTTAAAATCAAAATGATTCTAAATTTATTTTATTGTATCTTTTTGAAAAAAGCAACAAAATATGCTAACCATATAATTATTTTTGTTTTTTTACATTTTTCAGGCTTGTTTTGTGTTAAATTATTACATTTATTAACAGTTAAATTCTTTATCTGCCCACAAATAAAATACAACATTGTCTGTAGAAAAGAATTATTCTAAAATCAATTATTCAACAAAATTAATCAGCTTGCCAATTTTTTCTACTTCACAAATAATTTCATCACCGTGTTTTAAGAAGCAGGGCGGTTTCATACCCATGCCTACGCCAGCAGGAGTACCGGTAGCAATAATGGTGCCTGCTTGCAAAGTAATACCTTGGGACAATTCAGAAATAGCACCTGCTACAGTTTGCATCATCAATTTGGTGTTGCTGTCTTGGCGAACTTCACCATTAACGGTGCATTTGATGTCCAAGTTTTGTACGTCAGCAATTTCATCAGCAGTTACGATGCAAGGTCCCATGGGAGTGAAGCCATCCAAGCTTTTGCCCATATACCATTGCTTATGACGAGTTTGCAGGTTACGAGCACTCACATCGTTGATTACAGTGTAACCAAAAACGTAATCAAGAGCTTCTTCTTTAGTTACGTTCTTCGCATCCTTGCCAAGCACTACACCCAATTCCACTTCGTAGTCCAAGCTATCTACCAAGCCTTCGTAAGCAGGGATGCCTTCGCCGGTAGCAGTTGCTTTGTTCACGCGTTTGGAGAAGTAAATAGTATAAGGACGTTCGCCACCAAAAGCTTCTTCAGAAAAATGACCAGCTTCCACGCCGTGAGCAAAATAGTTAATGCCCAAGCAAATTACATCTTGACGAGGATGCACGATGGGAGCACACAGCTTCACTTCTTCCAAATTAACTTCTGCACCACTAAGCACGTCGCTATTAGCAGCAAAGCGAGCAAGTTTTTCCTTGTGCTCTGCAGTAATGTTGCGAATCAAGTCATTCATATCTGCAAAGTTCAGTGCAGGCACTAACTTTTGTAAACGACTCATTCTGTAGGCAACATTACCTTCAGCAAAAGCAACTAAAATTTCTTCCTTATTATTGATTTCCGCAGTATAAAAACGCATCTTTCAACCTCCTAATTATTTATGGTACGCACCGTCCCACACGATGCTTCTATAATTTGCTTTATCAGTATCGCCTTCAGTGGAGATACACAAAATCTTAGATTCACTGTTCAAACCAAGCTGTTCTTTAAGCCATGCAAGCTCTTCATCCTGCAAAACTTCTACCACTAAGCCAAAGCAGGAAGCACCACTTTCACCGGAAACAATGGGGTCATCTCCGGGCAAGGGATTGCCAAGCACACGCATACCTTTGGCAGTAACATAGTCAGGCATGGAAACAAAATGTTTCGCATAGCTTTCCATAATTTCCCAGGCAATGGTGCAAGGTTCGCCACAGCACAAGCCTGCCATAATGGAATCCATCTTATCTGTTACAAAGTGCAGCTTGCCGTCGTTAGCTTCTGCAGTACGGAAAATGCAATCTGCCTTAGTAGGTTCCACAATGGTAATTATAGGACAATCTTCCCCGTAATAATCCGCCATAAAAGCAGCAATCGCACCTGCCATGGAGCCAACGCCTGCTTGCAGGAATACATGAGTAGGTTTATCTTCACCAATTTGTTGGATAATCTCGTAAGCAATGGTGGTATAGCCTTGCATAATCCATTTGGGGATTTCTTCGTAACCTTCCCAAGCAGTGTCTTGAGTAATAACCCAACCATATTCTTCAGAGCACGCCTTCGCCTTACGCACGCAGTCGTCGTAATTCATAGGTTGGATGGAAGCATCACTACCAAGCTTGCGAATATTCTCCAAGCGTTCAGGCACAGTACCTTCCGGCATAAAAACTACGCTCTTATGACCTAAACGATTAGCAGTCCAAGCTACGCCTCTGCCGTGGTTACCGTCAGTTGCAGTTACGAAAGTAAGCTCGCCAAGCTCAGCCTTAACTTCGTCACTAACGAGGGTATCGAAATTAAACTTTTCTTCAGGAAGTTGTAAGCGTTCTGCAATGTACTTGCCAATGCAATAGCTTCCGCCCAAAACTTTAAAGGCGTTCAAACCAAAACGTTTACTTTCATCCTTCACCATAATCTTACTTACGCCCAACGTATTTGCCAAAGCATCAAGCTTCACCAGCGGAGTCATGGAATATTCTGGATAACTTTGGTGGTAGGCACAAACTTCCTTCGCCTTTGCCACACCATATTCACTAACAGGGTACTTATCTTGTCTATTGCTTTTATTAGAAACAGCCTTAATCATGTAATCGCTCCTCGCGTTGTTTTGCTCCTATAATATTATATGTTGAAAGTGGTAAATCCTGCTTTATGTGCAGAGAAATGAAAGTATACTTTCTTCCTGTTGCGAGAAAGTAATTTTTTGCTTTGTAACAATTTTATAAATAAAATTCAAAAAGGAGACCTCCAAAACGGAAGTCTCCTTAATTTTTTACTCAAACATCGCCCTAAGCGCCTGTTCCAAAGTCTTAACTTTTATAATTTGCACATTGCTATCAAACTTCATCAGCACATTGCTATCCGGCACGATGAACTTAGTAAACCCAAGATTGATGCCATCTGCAATGCGACGCTCCGGTGCACTTACACGACGCACCTCGCCAGTCAACCCAACTTCACCAAAAGCAAGCACACCTTTAGGCACAGGCTTATTGCGATAACTGGAAACCAGCGCTGCTGCCACAGCTAAATCTGCTGCAGGCTCGGTAACACGCATACCGCCCACAATGTTAATATAGGCATCGTACACACCAAAGTCAAAACCCATCCTGCGTTCCAAAATGGCAAGCAACATATTCACACGGTTATAGTCAAAGCCAACTGCAGTTCTACGTGGCATACCGTAAGGAGTCTTTGCCACAAGAGCTTGAAACTCAACCATAATGGGACGGTTACCTTCCATACAAGCACCAATCACACTGCCTGCTGCTTCACCGTCACGGTCTTCAAGGAACAAACCAGCAGGATTAGCAACTTCTTGCAAGCCACCTGCTTCCATGGAAAAGATACCACTTTCATTGGTACTGCCAAAGCGATTCTTCAAAGCTCGCAGTACACGGAAGGAATAGGAACGGTCACCCTCAAACTGGAGCACCACGTCAACCATATGCTCTAACAAACGAGGCCCTGCAATATTACCATCCTTAGTCACGTGACCAATCAAGAGTACTGCAATGCCCGAAGTCTTGGCAAATTGCAAAAGCTTTGCCGTACACTCGCGCACTTGCCCCACGCTTCCTGCCGCAGTTTGCAGTTCAGGATTGTACATGGTTTGAATGGAGTCGATAATCAAAAGTTTGGGCGCAACATTTTGCGCTTGCACTAAGATTGCATCTAAATCAGTAGCCGTCATAATCAAAAGGTTATCCGTAGCGCCGCCAAGACGAGCCGCACGCATGGCAGTTTGTTCTTCAGATTCTTCACCGCTTACATACAAGGTCTTAATGCCTTGCTGACCAAAACGTAAGCCTGCATCTAAAAGAATGGTAGATTTACCAATACCGGGAGTGCCACCTAAAAGCACAAGGCTTCCGGGAACAACGCCGCCACCAAGCACCCTGTCAAATTCACGGATGCCTGTAGCCAAGCGTTCCACCTTAGTTTGAGCAACACTGGAAATAGTCTTAGGTTTTATCTTTTCAGCAGTGGTAGGCAAAAAGCTTTTACTCTTTGCACTTACCTCTGCTTCTTCACTAAAGGAATCCCACGCACCGCACTCCGGACAACGACCTAACCATTTACTGGTAGTGTAGCCGCAGCTTTGGCACACAAAATGATACTTAGTCTTCGCCATAAGCATCTCCTCCTGCCACATAGACAGGTTCTTCAAAACTAATAGGCATTTCTAAAATAAAGTGCTCTGCCTCAACAGCTTTGCTAAACTTCAATTCCTTGCCTTCGCCAACTTCTGCGATAATCTTATCGCCTTTGCTGAACTTGCCAGCCAAGAACAAATCACTTACAGGGTCTTCCACCAATTTACGCAAAGCTCTGCGCAAAGGTCTTGCCCCGTACTTAGCGTCACTGCCTTCTTCCAAAAGCAACTCTTTCGCAGAAGGTACCAGTTCTATTTCCAAACCGTTGGCTTTCATTCTGTTGTTAAGCTCTGCCAGCATGTTATCAGCAATTTGTTCCAATTCTTTTGCTCCCAAGGGGTCAAACACCAAGGTTTCATCCACACGGTTCAAGAATTCAGGGCGGAAGATGTGCTTAATTTCAGCAAGCACTTGGTCTTTGCGATTTTTAAGTTCACTAGCACCATCGGAAGCAAAGCCCAAAGGTTTAGCCATGCTCAATTTTTGTGCACCTGCATTACTGGTCATAATGATAACCGCATTACGGAAGTCCACAGTTCTACCTTGACCGTCAGTCAAGCGACCATCTTCCATAATTTGCAAGAGCACGTTGAACACATCAGGATGCGCCTTTTCTATTTCGTCCAAAAGCACTACGCAGTAAGGTTTACGGCGTACTGCATCGGTCAATTGACCGCCTTCTTCGTAGCCAACATAACCCGGAGGCGCACCAAGTAAACGCGCAGTAGTATGTTTTTCCATATATTCGCTCATATCAAAGCGAATCATGGCACGTTCATCACCAAACATATCCTCAGCCAAAGCTTTTGCCAGTTCAGTTTTACCAACACCAGTAGGACCAAGGAAGAGGAAGCTGCCCACAGGTCTATTTTTATCTTTAAAACCTGCACGAGCGCGACGAATTGCCTTGCTCACAGCTACAACTGCAGCATCTTGACCAATAATTCGTTTGTGAAGCTTAGCTTCCAGTTTGAGAAGTCTATTACTTTCACCTTCAGTTAGCTTTTGCACAGGAATACCAGTCCAAGAAGCTACAACTTCTGCTACGTCATCAGAAGTTACTACAAATTCTTGAGTAACTTCTGCCAAGGCAGCTGCCAATTTGCGTTGCAGTTCATTTTCTTTGTCGCGCCATTCTGCAGCAAGCTCGTACTTTTGTTCTGCTACAGCATCGTCTTTTTCCAGCTGCACATACTCAAGTTCTTCTTGAATCTTACGAGCAGGCAAGGAACGTTTATAAAACTTGATGCGTAGTCTAGCACAAGCTTCGTCCATCAAATCGATAGCCTTGTCAGGTAAATTTCTATCAGTAATATATCTATCGGAAAGTTCCACTGCAGCTTTAATAGCTTCTTCTTCAATGTGCAGACCGTGGAATTTTTCGTAGCGTTTGCGCAAGCCTAAGAGCATTCTTTCACTTGCTTGTGCATCGGGAACTTTTACCATTACAGGTTGAAAGCGACGTTCCAAGGCAGCGTCTTTTTCAATACGCTTACGGTATTCTGCGATGGTAGTAGCACCAACAACTTGCAATTCACCGCGAGCCAAGGCAGGCTTCACAATATTGGCAGCGTCAATACTGCCTTCCGCACTACCCGCACCAATGATGGTATGCAGTTCGTCAATGAAAAGAATAATGCGTTGATCCTTGCGAATCAGCTCCAAGATTTCTTTTAAACGGTCTTCAAATTCGCCACGATATTTAGCACCGGCAACAAGCATGCCAAGTTCCAGGGAGAAGATAATCTTGTTTTCCAAGAAGTCAGGAACTTCTGCCTTAACAATCTTTTGCGCCAAAGCTTCTGCGATGGCAGTTTTACCTACGCCTGCTTCACCGATGATTACCGGATTATTTTTAGTACGACGGCACAGGATTTGGATTAAGCGTTCCACTTCCTCTTCACGTCCAATGACAGGGTCAATCTTGCCAAGACGCGCCGCCTCATTCAAATTGCGGCCAAAGCCGCTCAAAACTTCCAATACATCTTCATTTTTCTCGGCTTTTTTACCACGCAAGCTATTACCACTCAAAGCCTTACGTTGTTCATCAACTTGACGGACAACCTCTGCTACATTGTCATAGGTAATGCCAAACTTGGTGAGCACTTTATGAGCAATGCCTTCTTCCACAGCTAAAAGTCCCAACAAAATTTGTTGGCTACCTACAAAACCTTGACCAAGCTTTTTAGCTTCTTCGCCTGCTTTTTCAAAAACCATGGTAGCTCTGGGGCTATAAGGAACAAAAACATTGCCTTCCTTTTTCTCGCCAGCATCCATTTGAGCTTCCAAATCTTCCAGTAAATCTTCTGCCTTCACGTTAAAACCGGTAATGATTTGCTTCGCCATGCTCTTATCGCCGGCAAGCATACTCCACAAGAGATGTTCAGTTCCCATATGGTCACTGCCCATATCAATTGCTTTAACGATTGCTTCGCTTACGATTCTGGAAGCACGCAGGGAAAAACCATCCTTAGAAACTTCCGGTTCAGATTTTTTACCTTTCATCAGTTCTTCAAAAAAGTTTTTGGCAAGTTCTGGGCTTAAAGGCAGTTCGCCACCAGCAAAGGGCAGGAAGTCTTTAGCGCAATCCTCGCACAACCATTTATCAACTTTTTTATCGCCCATCAGGGCAGCAACGTGAACTATGGCTTTTTTCTTGCCACAGTTTTCGCACATAATGTCACTCATATTCTCACCCCTGTCCATTGGTCATCTGCCCAATCGCTTGTTGCAGAATAGATTTCTTCTGTTCTTCGTCTGCATCAATAATCTCTAAGATGAATTTCAACAATCTTTGTTCACGAACGGTAATCATTCTCTTTTGCGCCAAATGTTGTACCAATTCCAAAGCAGTAGGTTCTTTTTCAGGAACAACCTCTTCTTTAGGCACAACGCGTACGATACGCACAAAGCCACCGCTACCACGTCTTGATTCTACGATGAAACCACGCTCCGGAGTGAAACGTGTGCTCAAAACATAGCTAATCTGAGACGGAGCGCAAGAAAGCTTTTCAGCCAAATCGCTTCTCTTCACCAGCAAAGCATCGTCTCTATCACGCATAAACTCTTGAATAATAAAATTTTCTATAGCATCTGCCAAGTTTCTCATATCTATACCACCTTA
>CALCHC010000124.1 GCA_937901335.1 uncultured Phascolarctobacterium sp.
TTTACGTTTCTGAACGAGAAAAGCTTTTGAAACCGGTAATGGGCTTTGCTAATTTGGCACAAGCTATTCCCAGTTTAGCACTCCTTGGCTTTTTAGTTCCTTATATGGGTATTGGTGCAGTAACTGCCGTAGCAATGGTTGTTATGTATAGCTTGCTCCCGATTTTAAAAAATACCTGCACAGGTTTGCGTAACATTAGCCACGACACTTTAGAAGCTGCTAAAGGTATTGGTATGACGGATATGCAAGTGCTCTTCAAAGTGCGTTTGCCTTTGGCGTTACCTGTAATTATGGCAGGCGTACGCATTTCCAGTGTAACTGCAGTTGGCTTGATGACAATCGCTGCCTACATTGGTGCAGGCGGTTTAGGTACTTTGGTAATTAGCGGTATCCAAACTGATAATAGCAATATGATTCTTGCTGGTGCAATCCCTGCTTGCCTTTTAGCTCTGTTTATGGACTTTATTATGAGCAAGGTTGAAAACGCTGTAACCCCTATCTCCCTGCGTCCTGCTTCTAACAAAATGTCTGTTAAATCTATGGAACAAATGAAAAAGCAAAGAAAAGCTACTATCATCGTAGCTTCCTTGATTGTTTTCCTCAGCAGTGGTTTCCTTTTAGGCCGTGAATATATGAATCGCCCTGACATTCGAATTGGTTCTAAACAAGCTGTTGAAGGCGTAATCATTGGCAATATATTAGCCGATTTAATTGAGGAACATACTGATTTAAAAGTAGAACGTAAACTTGCTTTAGGCGGTACTTTGATTGCATTTAAAGCACTTACTGCTGGCGAAATTGACCTTTATCCTGAATATACAGGTACTGGTTATGTAGCTGTTTTGAAAAACATCCCGCAACCTGGTTCCACTCCAGAACAAATTCACAAAACAACCAATGACCAAATGACAGAAAGACATAAAGTTAATCTGCTTGAACCCTTTGGTTTTAACAATACTTATGTTTTAGCGGTAACTAAAGAAGTTGCAGATAAATACCATCTTAAAACTATGACTGACCTTACAAGAGTAAGTCATAATTTGAAATTTGGTTGTACTCCTGAATTTGCAGCACGAGTTGACGGTTTACCCGGTATTGAAAAAACTTACGGAACAAAGTTCAAATCCGTACACAACTTTAGCGGTACCTTAATGTACACTGCAATTACTTCTGGTGAAGTTGATGTAATCACTGCCTTCTCAACTGACGGCTTACTTGCAAAATATAACTTAGTACTTCTTAAAGACGATAAGTACTTCTTTCCGCCTTACTTTATGGGACCGTTCGTAAATGGCGAAACTCACAAGGACTATCCTGAAATCGCTAAAGCACTTAGCAAATTGAGCAACGCTATCGACGATAACACTATGCAAAAACTTAACTATGAAGTAGTTGAAAAAGGTCGTGACCGTGCAGAAGTTGCACGCACCTTCCTTAAAGAACGCGGGCTTGTGAAGTAATTGCTTTTAATAACACGAAAGACTCACTACTTTTATATTTTAAGTAGTGAGTCTTTATTTAACTATATGTCATAGCAATTTATTAAGTTCTGACATTTGTTTATAAAAGCAAGTAATTCATCCTTGGATTCAGCCTGCAAGACAACAGTATTCTTAAAAGATTCAATCTCTAAAAAATAGTTACGCTCAAATTTAGGCTCTGTTTCTTGGTATAACAAGGAACCTTTTTCAACATACTCGTATTTTCCATCTACAGAAAGAATATCATCTAAATCATATTCTGCTAAATAAATGGAGTTATTCTTAAACACAAAGCAATCTTCAAAAACTTCCACAGTAATTTGCGCATCGTTCTTTTGACTGAAGCCAACGCAATGTCTACCAGTTATTTTACAGATTGGTTTATTAGAAAATTCCATAAGTGCTCCTAGAATAATAAAGTTTTATTTCCTTATTATAACGTAAAATAAGAAGTAGAGTCAAAAATCAAAAGTACTCTAAAATATCTAACATTATAGATTGACTTTCCACTTAATCAATCGTATAATGTCGGTGTATTAATATATCGAATCACATTATTCTCATTATTTGAGAAGCTCTTTTAAAGAGTGGGTTTTACCCACTCTTTTTTGTTTATTATCCAAATTTTGTTGCACGCTTGCATCAATACGTGTACACGTGCTAAAATAAGAAAGGAGAATATTTTTGGTAACAATCAAAGACAAAGAACTTTTGCAACTACTTTTAAGAGATGGCTGGACAATTGTTGGCATCAAAGGTAGTCATTACCGATTAAAGAAAGGTAATAAAATGGAAGTCGTTCCAATTCATGGAAAAGATATGAAAATTGGATTACTCAAAACTATTATAAAACGTACAGGATTAAAAGATCCTTTTAAGGAGGAAAGAGAATGAAATTCATTTATCCTGCAATAATACATGAAGATATCGATGGTTACTGGGCGGAATTTATCGACCTTGAAGGATGTTCTACTCAAGGTGACACTTTGGAAGAACTTCTCGAAAATGCAAACGAAGCATTGGAAGTTTATCTGTTGGGCTTGTTAGAAGATGGAATAAAGCTCCCTACACCCTCTTCAATTACTAATCAAAAACATTTGGAAGAAAACTGCTTTACTACTTTAATCTCTACAGAAGTTGATTTAGCAAAAAATATTAAATCTATAAAAAAGACCTTAACAATTCCTGCTTGGCTTAACGAAAAAGCCTTAGACAAAAGGATTAATTTCTCTAGCGTTTTACAAAAGGCATTGATTCAAGAACTTGGTTTAAGATAATTATATAAAAATCAAAAAGCTCACCACTTGCAATTGCAAGTGAACTAGTAAACTAAAAGTAGACATTCTAAAAAAATAGAATGTCTACTTTTTTATTTGTACAATAATAATTGAGGAGGGATTTATATGCCTAAGAAGGGTATTCCACATCGAAAATGGAGTAAAGAAGATAAGTTAAGAATTATTAAAATGCATTTAGAAGAGCATATACCTATTAAGCAAATTGAAAAAACAGAGCATGTAAACCATACTTTGGTTTCAGAATGGTGTAAAAGATATTTAGAAAATGGTGAGAGTGCACTTATTCAAAAGTCAGGAAATAAATTTGCTGCACTACACACCAGTAAAAGTCTATCTGAATTAGAAAGACTAAGACTTCTGGTTGCCAAACAAGAACTGGAAATCGCTAGGTTAAAAAAAGGTTACTTTGTGAAAGGAGCTGGTGTAAACAAGGAATTCGTTATTGGCAAAGGAAAGACTTTGAAATCATCGAAGAGTTCAAAGTGAAATATTCTGTTAGCCTTCTTTGTGAATTACTTGGAGTAAATAGATCTGGATATTATAAGTGGCTTTCAAGAAAAAGCACAGAAACCAACTACGTCATCAACCGTAGAACACTCACACAGTTGTTACAAGAAGTCCATGTGAAACATAAGACGTGGGGATATCATAGATTAGCACGCCACATAAGGAAAGAAACTGGTTGGAAATTTTCGGATAATTTCGCTCACAAGTGTTGTAAACAGGCTGGAATAAGAGCAGTGGTTAGAAACCACAAACAGTACGTGAAGGGAAAAGAAAGCATTTATTATTCAACAGACGAATTTTACGAAAACTACAAACAGAGGTTTTTCTTCTGGAAAATATTATCAAATCT
>CALCHC010000125.1 GCA_937901335.1 uncultured Phascolarctobacterium sp.
GAAATGTGGTAAAGACTTTAAAGTAGCATACTCTCCGGAACGTATTAATCCTGGTGATAAAGTTCATCGTCTGGCTACTATTAAAAAGATTGTATCCGGTATGGATGAATTTACCTTAGATGTTGTAACTGATATGTACAACAAGGTTATTGAAGTAGGTGTATATCCTGCAACAAGCATTAAAGTTGCGGAAGCTGCTAAATTGGCAGAGAATGCACAACGCGATATCAACATTGCATTCATGAATGAGCTTGCTATCGTATTTGATAAAATGAATATCCGTACTAAGGATGTAATCGAAGCGATGAATACCAAATGGAATGCTTTAGGTTTTACTCCTGGTTTGGTAGGCGGTCATTGCATTGGTGTTGATCCGTATTATTTCATTTATAAAGCAGGACTTTTAGGCTATCATTCTCAAATCATTGCTTCCGGTCGTAAAATTAATAATTCTATGGATGAATTTGTTGCTTCTCGTCTTATTAAGCAAATGATTTTAGCGGGTAAAGATGTACGTAATGCTAAGGTTTATTTATTGGGTTTGACCTTTAAAGAGAATTGCCCTGATATTCGTAATACTAGAGTTGTTGGTATTATTCAATATTTGCGTGACTATGGAATTGAAGTACAAGTGGTAGATCCTTGGGCAGATAAAGATGAAGCTGCTAAAGAATATGGTGTAAATATTATTGATCTTAAAGATGTTAAAGATGCTGATGCTTTAGTTTTATGCGTAGCTCATAAAGAGTTTGTTTCTATGAGTGCAGAAGAAATTAATGCTCTTTATAATAATGAAGGTAAGAGCGTATTCTTTGATGTTAAGAGTGCTTTCTCCAAAGAGCAATTTAAATATTATAATTTCTCTTATTGGAGTTTGTAAAAGCCATTTGAAGGTGTAGTTTATGAAGAAATGTCGTTGTGGGAAAATTTTATATGGTGGGACAAGTTTACTTGCTTGCTTGTTAATGGTAATGTTGCCTGCGGTTAAGGTAGATTCTAAAGATATTGATTTAGGTACAGAACAAACTATGATCAACAATGAAGCAGATGAAATGCAAGATATAAACCAAGGTAGTAAACTGGTTAATGTTGATGCTGTTAAAGATGTTGATGAAGAAAGTACCGCTGTTAAGGTTATAGATAACCAAACAACCGCACAACCTAAGTTGGAACGTTCTTTGCAAAAATCAAATGATGATGAACCGCGTACTCTATGGGTAAGGAAAGAAACCGGGGAAAAATTGGCGTTGCGTTATCCTTCTGTAGCTAAGCCAGTGGAATATATTCCTGACTGGTCTTTGAAATCTTTATTAAAATTGGCTAATTATCAATTACTTCAACCCAATGATATTTTTGAAATGTTAAATGAGCCTGACCGTGAATTTATGGGTAAGATGATTTCTAGAGCTTACAATGTAAATGAAGCGGAAAAAGGAGAAAATTATAAAGCCGCTGTCAAAGAATTAGGTAAGCTGATGAATGAGTATGATACTGAATTGCGTAATCTTGGTTATTTTGCTGATGATTATGCTAGGTATGGAAAACCTGAATTTTCGTTAGCTACAAAAATTGGTGGGGAATTGCGTTATCACTACGTTAATCACGATAGTAATGATCCCAGAAAACCAAGCGATACGAATTATAACTTCCATGATAGACGCTTGCGCTTACGCCTGTTTGTTGAACAACCTATTAATGAAGATTGGTCTTTACATGGTATGGGTGAAGCCGAAAAAAGCTGGGTAAAGGATAGTATAGATGATGTTTCTTTAGCTCGCTTGTACTTGAGTGGTAAGTATAAAGGGATAAATATTAAAGCAGGTCGTTTTGGCAAAATGTATGCTGATGGTAATGTTTACGATGGCAATTTTGATGGTCTTAGTTTGATTACCGGCGAAAAGACCAAGTTCAAACTTGAAAAGGGAGAACTGCGTGATGGCGAAAAAGGTGCAACCTTTATCGTTAGCCACAGTGTTCCTAGTTTTGATTTTGAAGCTGGTGTTTATTCCTATGATGATGTAAAAACTTATGGAAAAACAACTATTAGTTCTTTAGGAAGTATGTACTATACTGGTGACTATGGCTTAGGAGCTATGTGGTTGCACTCCAACAGGGAGAGTGTTGCCGGTGGAAAAGATGGTTACGTTTTAACTCTGAAATATGGTCGTAACCGTTCTTGGCGAGCTGGTACTTATGAAGTTTTTGCCAAGTATTATGATCAACCTGATTCTACCTATATTGCACATACTATGGTTGGTTTAGCTGATTATATGCAAGGGTTTAAAGGTTATGGTGTAGGTACTTATTATACTTTGGCTGAAAATACTATTTGTGGTATTGAATATTATGATTTAGAAAACAAGTTGGACAAGCGTAGAGCTCGTACTTTGTGGGCACATGTTTCCTTCTTCTTCTAAATTAAGAGGTAGTTAATAATGAAATGGACTACAAGTATAAAAATAATTGTTACTGTATTGGTAGTTAGTATAAGTTGGTATATTTATCATTTGGTTACTGATGATTCAGTTATCATTGATGATTATGTTAACGTTACTGACTTGCGCAATACGTTTAAAATAGAAAAAGAGTTTAAAGAAGCTATGGAAAGGTTGGAGGACAAAGAACTTCAATCTGCAAAGGTATTGACTCGTAATAATGAGAGTAAAGCAAAGATAGCCATAACTTTTGACGGTTTGCCTCGTGAGCATACTTTAGTGCGTTTGTTGGATGTGTTGGAGAAACATGATGCTCCTGCAGTTTTCTTCGCTGAAGGTGATAATGCAGCAGGCTCCAAAAAATCAATAGAACTTATTGAAGATAAAAACCAAACCATTGGTAACTACACTTTTGTTGGCTTATCTAGATTGGAACATCAACCTTTGGAAGAAGTAGTGCAACAATTGTGTATGGCTCAGAAAGTTTTTTCTGTATTGGGCAATTCTAATGTTGAATTGTTCAAAGCTCCGAGAACTCAATATACAGATGATTTATTAAGAACAGCAGCAGCTTGCGGCATGAAGGCTGCTGTGCAAACAGATGTATATGTTCCTATTAATGACATTGTTGATGTGCAAAGTGCAGAGCAATTTTTAGAAACCGTTGAACCAGGAAGTATAGTTTCTTTTGTTGTAAGTCGTCCTATCGAATTTTTACGACAAAAGGAAAAAACTGGCGGTGGTAATCTTGCTATTGATAAAAAACCGACAATTAAGATAGGTAGTAAACCTAAGACTAAATATGAAAACATTGTTGATGTAACTGAACGCTTGTTGCAAGCTTGTAAGGCTAAGGGCATAGATGTTGTGCCCGTTAAAAGAATGAAGCTGGAAGATAGCGCTACTTTCTTGGCACATTATTATGAACCTGAAGTTGAATATTACGGTTTGCCTACTGGCAGTAATGTTAGACGTTCTGGTGCACGTGGCAAAAATGCTTCTGGTAATGCTTTTGTACTTAATAGCGAGTATTATAATGAACTGCGTGAAAATAATAATGGGTTACTAGCAAAAGAAAACAAGTTATTACATACTGTAGAGCAGGCAGTAGCTTTTAGCTTTGCTGGTTTTAGTAATGATGTTTCTACTGATGCTGTGTTAGACCGTTTGCAAAAGATAGGTGCTAGTGGTACTTTCTTTGTCGGTTATCGAGACATCGTTAATAATGACGCGGTTATTAGACGAATTATCAATGAAGGCCATGAACTTGGCGTTGCTGTTTATAGCAGAAAAAGCGGAAGCTTTGCTAGCGTGTGTCATGACATAGAACAAGCAAGAGATTTGCTTCTTTCCAAGTATCAAGTTGAAACCAATTTAGTAAAACAACCTTG
>CALCHC010000126.1 GCA_937901335.1 uncultured Phascolarctobacterium sp.
GTGCGAAGCACTCCTTTTCCTCATCGTGGGGATCGCCCAGGATGAACATGCCATCCAGATAATGATCCCAGTGACCGGAAATACGATAGAGGTCGCGTTTAGCCATCAACGGAGTTTTGGTAAGTTGGTAACCACGGCGTTCTTCGGTATCTTCAACCCAACGTTGGAGTTGTTGGATTACACGAGCACCTTTCGGAAGCAGGATGGGCAAACCTTGACCAATGTAGTCAACGGTGGTGAAGTATTCCAATTCACGACCAAGTTTGTTATGGTCACGTTTCAAAGCTTCAGCTTGTTGTTCCAAGTAAGCATCCAATTCTTCTTTTTTCGGGAAAGCTACGCCATAAATACGTTGAAGCATTTTACGGCTGCTATCGCCACGCCAGTAAGCACCGGTAGCAGAAGTCAATTTAATAGCGTTGCCTTTAATACGACCAGTAGAGTCAAGGTGCGGACCAGCGCACAAATCGGTGAAATCACCTTGTTTGTAGAAGCTGATTACAGCATCTTCCGGAAGATCGTTGATAAGTTCAACTTTGTAGGGTTCTTCCAATTCTTCCATGAATTTGATTGCTTCTGCACGAGGAAGTTCAAAGCGTTCCAATTTGAGTTTTTCTTTGCAAATTTTACGCATTTCACCTTCGAGAGCAGCAAGGTCTTCCGGAGAGAACGGAGCCGGAGTATCGAAGTCATAGTAGAAGCCATTGTCGATGCTAGGACCGATTGCCAGCTTAACTTCAGGATGCAAACGTTTCATAGCTTGCGCCAATACGTGGGAGCAAGTATGCCAATAAGTTTTGCGATATTCTTCATTTTCAAAAGTGTACAGTTTTTCTTCAGACATTTTAAAAGCCTCCTATATAAAATCTATTAGATAATTGTTTTCATTTACCTATTAGATAAGTATATCATAGCAAATCTTATTCTTCAATATAAAAAGCGTTCCCGCTTACGCGAGAACGCTCTTATAACTTTTACAACACTTTTAAATTAACAAGTGCATCTTTTGCAGCCTGCTGTTCCGCATCTTTTTTAGTGCGTCCACTGCCACTGCCAATAACCTTACCATCTAAGCAAACCTCAGAATTAAAGGTCTTATTGTGCTCAGGTCCACTGCTACCAACCAAATGATAGCTTATATCAACATCGCCTTCACGTTGCAAATGTTCTTGCAAGCGTGTTTTGAAGTCACTGCAAATACCATGAGTACAAACAAAATCAATATCCTTTTGCATAATGGCAAGTAAATAGTCCTGCGCTTTTGCCAAACCTTGGTCAAGATAGTAAGCACCAAGTACGGATTCGAAAGCATCTGCCAAAATGGAAGGACGCTCTCTACCGCCACTCATCTCTTCACCTTTACCAAGAAGAATGAAATCACCTAAACGCAATTTCTTAGCAAATTCAAACAGGGAAGCTTCGCACACCAAATGCGCACGCAGCTTTGTTAACTGACCTTCTGCAAGTTGAGGAAAGTTTTTATACATATAAGTGCTTACGATTACACTCAAGACGGAGTCACCAAGAAACTCAATACGTTCATTGTGTTCCGGCTTGGGTGTTCCCTTTGCTTCGTGAGCATAGGAAGTATGAGTAAGCGCCATATCAAGCAGAGCTAAGTCATGCATTTCAATACCCAGCCAGTTGCAGAAAGCCTGCAGTTGCTGTGTACGTTGTTTGTGCATTTTAAATCAACTCTCTTAGTCTTCGTATTTTTTGAAAATGATGCAAGCGTTGTGACCGCCGAAGCCCAAGTTGTTGCTGAGTGCAGCTTTGACTTCTGCTTTACGAGCAACGTTGGGAACATAGTCAAGATCCAAGCCGTGTTCGGTGTCGGGTTCTTGATAGTTGATGGTCGGAGGAATTACGCCGTTTTCAATGGTCAGAACGGTAGCGATTGCTTCTACACCGCCTGCTGCACCCAACAAGTGACCAATCATGGATTTGTTGGAGCTTACTGCCAATTTGTAAGCGTGTTCACCGAATACTTTTTTGATTGCAAGGCTTTCACCTTCGTCGTTACGAGCGGTGGAAGTGCCATGAGCATTGATGTAGTCGATATCTTCCGGTTTCATACCAGCGTCTTTAATAGCGTTTACGAAGCAAGCAGCCGGAGTTTCACCGCTCGGATCGGGAGCAGTGATATGGTAAGCGTCGCAGTTGAGGCCATAACCTACGAGTTCAGCGTAGATGTGAGCGCCACGAGCTTTTGCGTGTTCGAGTTCTTCCAACAAGATTACGCCGGAACCTTCGCCCATTACGAAACCATCACGGTTTTTGTCGAAGGGACGGGAAGCGCCTTCAGGGTTTTCGTTGTTGGTGGACAATGCTTTCATGTTAGCAAAGCCAGCTACAGCAATCGGAGAGATGGAAGCTTCGCAACCACCAGCGAGCATTACGTCAGCATCGCCGTATTGAATGGTACGGAGAGCGTCACCAATGCAGTTAGTGCCGGTAGCACAAGCAGTTACGATTGCAGTGTTGGGGCCTTTGAAGCCAAAAGCGATACCGATTTGGCCAGCGGGCATATTAGGAATTTCCATAGGAATGAAGAACGGGCTGATTTTGGAGGGGCCTTTAGCACCAAGTTTCAAGGATTGATCCAAGAAAGTATGGATACCGCCGATACCGGTACCAACGCATACACCGCAACGGGGAGCGTCGATTTTTTCCAAATCAAGTTTAGCGTCTTCGATAGCCAATTTAGCAGCAGCTACAGCAAATTGGGTAACGCGGTCCATGCGTTTACCTTCTTTTTTGTCGCCATATTTGCCAAATTCAAAATCTTTTACTTCGCCAGCGATTTTAACGTTAAAATCAGTGGTGTCAAATTGGGTAATCATACCAATGCCGGATTTGCCAGCAGTCAGGTTGCCCCAGAATTCATCTTTACCGATACCGATCGGGGTAATAGGGCCAACGCCGGTTACTACTACTCTTCTCTTAGTCAAAACATTCACCTCAAAATTAAATATTTGCGATTTCTTCTTTAATTCTTCTAAAGATTTCTTTTACGGGTAAAATTTCTTTGATTTTCCACATGTTAGCGCCAGTGAAAATCAAACCGGTTTCAGTATCACCTTGTTGTGCACGGGTAAGTGCGCGGATGATGCAGAAGTTACGTTTGCATTTTTTCAAGCAAGCATCACATTGAGTGGGTTTCGGGGATTTATCTTCCAAAGACAATTGAGCAAAGGGATTGCGAATTGCACGGCCTTTATAGCCTACAGGGCTATCAATTTGCACAATATCTTCTTGAGTCATTTTCAAATAGAATTCTTTTAAAGCAGGTGCAGCATTGGATTCTTCACTAGCAGCGAAGCGGCTACCCATTTGTACGCCATTTGCACCAAGTTTTAAAAGTTCCGCAACATCGTTGCCATCAACGGCACCGCCTGCTGCGATTACAGGTATATTTACAGCCTCGATAACTTCGGGCAGGATTTCCTTAATTGATTGCTGAGTACCAAGATGGCCACCAGCTTCAGTACCTTCTACGACAACCGCAGAAGCACCAAGTTTTTCAGCAGTTTGAGCCAATCGAGCAGAAGATACGATGGGCACAACTTCAACGCCATATTTTTTGCCAACAGCGAAAATGTCTCTGGAGAAACCAGCGCCGGCAACAATAAGGTCGATTCCTTCTTCAGCAGCAGTAGTAATTAAATCTAAAAATTGTCTAGCAGCAACCATTGCATTAATACCGATAATGCCTTTGCCACCAGTAAGTTCTCTTGCCATACGAATTTCTTTACGCAATTCGTCAAGACCCATACCGGATGCAGCAATCAAACCAATACCGCCTTCATTTGCTACAGCAGCAGCCAGCGGTGCGGTGGATAAACGAATAGCCATGCCACCTTGTACAATCGGAACTTGTGCAACTAGCTTACCGATTTTCAGTTCTGGTAAATTCATTTAATATTCCTCATTTCAGAACTTTAAAAGCTTTACCAGAGAGCCTCCTAAGAGGCTCTCTGCATTAAGCCATCAAAGAATTATTTTTCTTCGTCCAACATTTTAACTGCGTCAGCTACAGTGCGAATTTTTTCAGCTTTTTCATCGGGAATTTCTACGCCGAATTCTTCTTCAAAAGCCATGATCAATTCAACGATGTCGAGGGAGTCAGCACCGAGGTCATCGATGAAAGCGGATTCCATCTTTACTTCTTCAGCGTCAACGCTCAATTGTTCAACAGTGATATCTCTTACTTTGTCGAAAGTGCTCATTACGATTCACCTCCTTCCAAAAAATTAATTGCTAGTCGCAATATTACATTACCATACCGCCGTCGACATGTAAAGTCTGACCGGTGATATAATTAGCGTCGCTGCTCGCGAGGAACAGAACGGCTTTAGCGATGTCTTCAGTTTCGCCCAAACGATTGAGCGGAATGCCAGCGAGCATAGCTTCTACAACTTTTTCAGAAAGTACGCTGGTCATGTCGGTTTTGATGAAACCAGGAGCAATTGCGTTAACGCGGATGCCACGAGCAGCAACTTCTTTAGCAGTAGCTTTGGTGAAGCCGATTACGCCAGCTTTAGCTGCGCAGTAGTTAGCTTGACCAGCGTTACCCATAACACCAACGATGGAGCTGATGTTTACGATGTTGCCGGATTTTTGTTTCATCATGTATTTGATAGCAGCTTTGGTGCAGTTGAACACACCTTTAAGGTTGGTGGTGATTACTGCGTCCCAATCTTCTTCTTTCATTCTCATCAAGAGACCGTCGCGGGTGATCCCTGCATTGTTTACCAATACGTCTACGCGACCAAATTCTTTAACAACTGCGTCAACCATAGCAGTGCTTGCTTCGGTGGAAGCGATGTCTGCTTGGATAACGAAAGCCTTACGGCCCATAGCTTCGATTTCTGCAGCAACTTCTTTAGCAGCAGCTTCGCTACCAGCATAGTTTACAGCTACGTCAGCACCTTCAGCAGCGAGAGCCAATGCGATTGCACGGCCAATACCACGGGAAGCACCGGTTACAAGAGCAACTTTACCTTCAAATCTCATTATTCTTTACCCCCTTGGAAATGTTCCAGAGTTTTTTCAAGGCTATGCGGATCTTCTACCCAGAGAGAAGTAACGCCTTTTGCGATTTTTTTGGTGAAGCCGGTCAATACTTTGGAAGGACCAACTTCTACGAAAGTATCTACGCCGCCAGCAACCATGTTGCGTACGGAAGTTTCCCAGAGTACGGGCATAGCAGCTTGTTTTACTAAGAGTTCTTTAATCAAAGCGCCGCTTACAACTTCTTCAGCAGTTACGTTAGCAACTACAGGGAATACAGCGTCTTTAATTTCGATAGGAGCGAGAACTTCTGCCAAACGTTCAGAAGCAGGTTTCATCATGGTGCTGTGGAAGGGAGCGCTTACGTGAAGAACGATGCAGCGTTTTGCGCCAGCAGCTTTCATTTCTTCGTTAGCTTTATCAACAGCTGCAGTAGCACCTGCGATTACAACTTGACCAGGGCAGTTGAAGTTAACTGCTTGTACCGGCAAACCGGTTTCAGTTTCAACTTGTTGGCAAATTTCAACGATTTTTTCATTAGCCAAGCCCATTACAGCGGACATGCTGCCTTCGCCTACGGGAACAGCTTCTTGCATGAATTGACCACGTTGACGAACGATGCGAACTGCATCAGCAAATTTCATAGCGCCAGCATTTACCAGTGCAGAATATTCACCCAAGCTGTGACCAGCAGCGATGTCAGCACTTACACCGTGTTGTTTCAAAATTTCACCGCAAATGGTAGATGCAGTCAAAATTGCCGGTTGGGTATTGTAGGTCAAACGCAAGTCTGCTTCAGGACCTTCAAAGCACATTTTGGTAAGGGAGAAGCCAAGAGCGTCGTCAGCTTCTTCAAAGAGTTGTCTAGCGATGGGATATTGGTCGTAGAATGCTTTGCACATACCTACATATTGGGAACCTTGTCCCGGGAATACGAATGCAATCTTGCTCATGGGGATAATCCTCACTTTCAAATTTATATCAATAGTAAATTATTTGCTCCATTTAAGAACGATGGAAGCCCAAGTCAGGCCTGCACCGAAGCCAACCAACAAAATGTTGTCGCCTTTTTTCAAAGCGCCTGCAGCTTGTGCTTCGCAAAGAGCGATAGGAATAGAAGCTGCGGAGGTGTTAGCATATTTATCTACGTTAACCCAAACTTTTTCCATGGGCATTTTCAAACGTTTTGCAGCAGAAGAGATGATGCGCATATTTGCTTGGTGAGGCACCAACAAATCGAGATCTTCTTCTTTCAAGCCAGCAGCTTTCAAAGCACGTTTTGCAGCAGTACCCATAATTTGGATAGCGAATTTGAAAACGTCTTGACCGCTCATATGAATGGTGTGTTCATAAGCAGCTGCAGTTTCCGGAGTAGCAGGTTTACGGCTACCGCCAGCAGGTTGAATCAAGAATTTGCCGCCGCTACCGTCAGCGCCAAGTTCGATACCGAGTACGCCATGACCTTCTTCTACAACGCCTACTACAGCAGCGCCAGCACCGTCACCGAAGAGTACGCAGGTGTTACGGTCAGTGAAGTTCATAATGCGGGACAAGGTTTCAGCACCGATAATCAATGCTTTATTATACAAACCGGTTTTAATCATTTGGCTTGCTACTGCCAAGTTATATACGAAACCGCTGCAACCTGCGGAAAGGTCGAATGCAGCTGCGTTTTTGCAGCCCAAACGATCTTGTACCAAGCAAGCAGTGGACGGGAACGCATGGTCAGGAGAAGCAGTTGCCAAGATTACCAAGTCGATTTCTTCAGGAGCTACGCCTGCATCAGCCAAAGCTCTTTGACCAGCGATTACAGACATATCAGAAGTTGCTTCTTCAGGAGCAGCAAAGTGACGTTGTTTAATACCGGTGCGTTCAGTAATCCATTGGTCACTGGTATCAACAATTTTTTCCATATCAAAGTTAGTCACAGTTTTTTCCGGAACATAATGTCCGATGCCTAAAATACCAACAGCTCTCGTCATTTATCAGTTTCCTCATTTCTTTTTTGAGATTCTGCTATTTTTTCGGTAATAGCACTTACCAGATTATTTTCAGTGAATTTTGCTGCTACACCAATAGCATTGGTAATAGCGTATGCTTTAGAACTACCGTGGCAAATAATAAAGGGAGCTTTTACACCCAGGAG
This sequence comes from uncultured Phascolarctobacterium sp., assembly GCA_937901335.1. Classification (GTDB taxonomy): domain Bacteria; phylum Bacillota; class Negativicutes; order Acidaminococcales; family Acidaminococcaceae; genus JAHHUH01. The sequence goes on from CALCHC010000126.1 coordinate 7,160, forward strand.
CAACGCACCACCATAAGCATTGGGGTCCATACGCTCTTTAAGTTTTACCATTGCCGGTTTAATGAGGGCGCCGCCAATCTTAGCCAAAAGACCGCCGCCCAAAATAGCTTCTTTCATCAAGTTGAAGATTGCTTTTGCCAAACCTTCACCAAGTTTCAGAACTACGTTACCAACAAAACCATCGCACACAACAACATCAACACTGCCGTTAGTAATATCGCGACCTTCAACGTTACCTTTGAAGTTGATTTCCTTGGTTTCTTTCAATAAAGGATAGGTAGCTAAAGTTTGTTCATTACCCTTAGTTTCTTCTTCGCCTACGCTCAAAAGACCAACTCTGGGATTTTTAAGATTCAATAATTTTTCTGCATACACACTGCCCATAATAGCACTGTGTACCAAGTTAATAGGTTTCGCATCCACCATACTACCACTGTCAAGAACTACGGTAGTACCATTTTGGTTGGGGAACGGAGTTGCAATCGCAGGACGTTCCACACCTTTAATGCGACCTACACAAAGTACTGCAGCAACAGAAGCAGCACCAGTGCTACCTGCAGAAACCAGCGCATCGCACTCGCCTGCACGCAACATTTTAGAAGCTACAACGATAGAAGCATCTTTCTTTGATTTTACCGCAATAGCAGGGTGCTCGTCCATATTAATTACTTGACTAGCGTGTTGAATTTTAATCTTTTGATTATCTAATGCATTGTACTTTGCAAGCCACTCTTTAGCAACTTCTTCGTCGCCTACGAGCACAACCTCACAGCCAAATTTTTTTACAGCGTTTACAGCGCCTAACACTAATTCTTTGGGACCGTGGTCGGTACCCATAATATCAATTGCTATTCTCATTCTTCTTGCTTCCTTTCGTCATCCAAAGAAACAACAATAAACTTAGCGCGGAAAACTTCCTCGTTATTATTCTTAATTCTTACGCAGATAAAGTATTTATCATCGCGACGATTAGTTACCTCTGCTTTTGCCACAAGGTTTGCACCAGAATACACAGGCAACTTATATTTTACGTTAGCTACACCAGTGAGCGCAGTATGAGCATCTACCACCGCAAGTGCAAGGGTATCTGCCATTGCGAACATATAATGTCCACGAGCAACTCCGTTCTTTTCCATAACCATGTCCGGTGTTATCTTTAAGGTAGAAATACCAATCTTATTTAATTCTAAATCAATGAGCTCGCCTACGATATCCTTCTTGTCGATGGCACGCAATTTAGATTGTGCGCCTTCTGCCATATCACGGGTACGCTCGCGAAGCTCAGGTATGCCCAGCGCCACACGATCCAGGCGAATGGTCTGAACACTAACCTTTAAGGTTTTTGCCAACTGCTCATCTGTCATAAACGGATTGTTATGCAGAATGTGTTGCAGTTTTTCATGGCGTATTAACTTTCTTGTAGAATTCATTGTTTCACCTGCTTTTAGTACCAGCTCATAATATCTGAATGTATTATAAGGGTATAACATCATTTTTGACAAGAGGGAACTTTAAATTTTTGATTAATTTTTGACACAAAAAAGCTCCTGTTCTTTCGAACAGGAGCTTTTAAAAATCTTAGTGGTGGAACAAACGGAGACCGGTGAATGCCATTGCGATGTTATATTTGTCGCAAGTTTCGATAACATTATCATCACGAATGGAGCCGCCAGCTTGAGCGATGAATTCAACGCCGCTACGATGAGCGCGTTCAATGTTGTCGCCGAAGGGGAAGAATGCGTCGGAGCCAAGAGCTACGCCGTTCAATTCTTTCAGCCAAGCTTTCTTTTCTTCGCGGGTAAGGGGTTCCGGTTTTTCAGTGAAGAAGTTTTCCCAAACGCCATCCGCCAAAACATCTTCGTAGTCATCAGAGATATAAACGTCGATGGTGTTGTCGCGGTCCGGACGGCGGATGTTTTCTTTGAAGGGAAGTGCCAAAACTTTCGGGTTTTGACGCAACCACCAAATGTCAGCTTTGTTACCAGCAAGACGAGTGCAGTGTACACGAGATTGTTGGCCTGCACCGATACCGATTGCTTGACCGTCTTTAACGTAGCAAACGGAGTTAGATTGGGTATATTTCAAAGTAATCAAAGCAATCAGCAAATCGCGAGCTGCTGCTTCGGGGATTTCTTTATTAACAGTGGGACGGTTAACGAGCATATCAGTGGTGATTTTAGCTTCGTTACGGTCTTGTTCAAAAGTAATACCAAATACGTCTTTAGTTTCGCTGAGTTCAGGAACGTAGTCAGGATCAATTTTGATTACATTGTAAGTACCGTTACGTTTAGTTTTGAGGATTGCCATAGCTTCTTCAGTGTAACCGGGAGCGATTACGCCGTCAGATACTTCACGAGCGAGCATGGTAGCAGTTTCTTTATCGCAAATGTCGGACAAAGCAACGAAGTCACCATAGGAGCTCATACGGTCAGCGCCACGAGCACGAGCATAAGCAGTTGCCAACGGAGAAAGTTCCAAATCGTCAACATAGTAGATTTTTTTCAAGGTGTCGCTCATAGGCATAGCTACTGCTGCACCAGCAGGGCTAACGTGTTTGAAGGAAGCAGCTGCGGGCAAACCGGTAGCTTCTTTCAATTCTTTAACTAATTGCCAGCTATTGAAAGCATCCAAGAAGTTGATGAAGCCGGGACGACCGTTCAAAACTTCGATGGGCAGTTCTTTGTCATTTTTCATATAAATGCGAGCTTTAGCTTGGTTGGGGTTGCAACCATATTTCAATGCTAATTCTTTCACTGTACAAACCTCCCTTAAATTAAAAAAACCGACACGAATCTGGCTTCTTGCCCAGACGGTCGGCGATACCGGTCATACTCCCATGTGGTATTCCACTTTCCGTCAGTTATATGACCTACTATAGAAAATTATAAAATCTGCTTATATTTTTGTCAACCGCTTTACCATATGCTACAATCTAAATAAGCCTAAATTTCAAGGAGATGATTACTTTGACTTACTGTTATGTTTGCCCCCATCGTTGTGGCGTAGATAGACCTGAAAATATGAACGATACTTCTTACGATAAATACTTTGGTAGCTGTGGCTGCGGTATGCTCCCTATCGTAGCAAGAGCCGGCCTGCACATGTGGGAAGAACCTTGCATTAGCGGAACAAAAGGCAGCGGCACTGTCTTCTTTAGCGGTTGCAACTTGCATTGCGTCTTCTGCCAAAACTTTGATATTAGCTGCAAAGGTTTTGGTAAGGAAATTTCCATTGAACGCTTGCAAGAAATTTACCAAGAACTTATCGCTCAAGGCGCGCACAATATTAATTTGGTAACCCCCACCCATTTTGCAGAAGCTGTTATTAAAAGCTTACCGGAAAAATTAAGCGTTCCTGTAGTTTACAACACTAGCGGTTTTGAATCCCAAGACACCTTGCGCAAATTAAATGGCAAGGTACAAATTTACTTGCCCGATTTGAAATACTCTGATGATAAACTTGCCATCAAGTACAGCAATGCGCCCTACTACTTCCGTATTGCAACAGATGCCATCAAAGAAATGTACCGCCAAGTTGGCGATTACAAGATTAGCGACGATGGCATTATGGAAAGTGGTGTAATCATCCGCCATTTGATTATGCCCGGTTATTTGGAAAACAGTAAGAAAGTTATTGATTGGGTTGCTCAAAACTTTAAACCAGGTCAAGTTATGTTCAGCCTTATGCACCAATACGTACCCTGCGGTCGTGCGGCAGAGTTCCCCGAAATCAACCGTAAGGTTACTGCAGAAGAATACGCAGAAATTGAACAATATTTAATGGATAGCGGTATTGAAGACGGCTTCGTCCAAGAGGAAGAAGCTGCTTGCACTGAATTCATACCTTGTTTTGATGGAACAGGCGTATAAAAAATTAAGGAAGCATTGCCTTTGCAATGCTTCCTTTTATTTTTAGAAGTCATTATTCATTTGCTTCACTTTCAAGTAACTTCGCCAGCACTTCTACCGCACGGCAAATATCTTCCAATTTTGCAAACTCTGCCGGATTATGGCTAATACCTTCCTTGCAGGGAATGAAAATCATTGTAGTAGGAGCAAGCTTTGCCATATGCATAGCATCGTGCCCCGCACCACTATTCATGTGCAAATAGTCAATGCCTTCCGCCTCGCAGATAGCTTCTGCTTTTTTCGCCAGTTCTTCGCTTAATGCAACAGGCTTATCCGCAGTGAGCATCTCAAATTCGATGGCAACGCCGTCATTTTCCGCAACAGCATTTGCTTCTGCCTTGATTGCTTCCAAAGTGCGAGCAATGCTTTCATTATTTACACCACGCACGTCAACCCACAAGGTTACGCCGCCAGGCACAACGTTAATGGAGCTAGGCTCTACATCTACAACGCCGACAGTACCAACAGTGCCGTTGTCTTTTTCCGCAGTTGCAGCAGCTTCTACCGCAAGAATGAGCTTCGCACCGCTAACAAGCGCGTCTTTACGGAAACCCATAGGCGTTGCGCCGGAATGGTCTGCCATACCTTTAATATGAATCTTAAAACGAGTAGGCGCAGCAATATTATGAACAATACCAACTTGCTTACCGGTTTCTTCTAAAACTTTGCCTTGTTCAATGTGGATTTCGCTAAAACTTTTATAAGTATTAGGTGCAACAATTGCTTCCTTATAGTTAGCAGGATTGCAGCCCCAATTTGCCAAAGCTTCTACATAGCTAAGCTCACCTTTTTTCGCAGCCTTAGAAAAGCTTTCAGGTGTACCGTTACCGGTCATCAGCTTACTACCAATGGTTGCAAAACCAAAGCGACTGCTTTCTTCCGCACGGAAGATAATAACTTCCACGCTGCGTTTCAGTTTAGCATCTTTCAGCATATAAAGTGCTTCCAACGCACCAACTACACCACACATACCATCATAGATACCACCGTGGATTACGGTGTCAAGGTGGGAACCAGTAGCAACTGCAGGTAAAGAATCATCCTCGCCCACGCGACGCAGGAACACATTACCTACAGCATCTTCACGCACTTGCAATTTTAAATCAGCAACTTTTTCTAAAAGCCAGTTTTGCGCAGCTCTATCTTCATCGCTATACGCCAAACGTGTCACACCTTGGTCAGTCTTCCCAAACTCACCCAATCCCATCAACAAATCATTTACTCTATCTTTATTAACAGCTAACATATATGCTCCTTAGAATCTAAAGTCACGGATGCCTTCTTCAATCTTCTTCAAATGGTCTGCGCAAATTTCGCGTACATTTTCTTTAGGAATATTGTTCAGTTCTGCTTCAATAAGTGCTTCGCCAATTGCCTTGGTTTCAGCAGAAGCATAGTCCATCAAATATTCTTTCAAGGTCATTAACGCATTGGGATGGCAACAGTTTTGAATTTGCTTAGATTTGCACAATTCCATAAATCTATCGCCAGTACGACCTGCACGATAACAAGCAGTGCAGAAGGACGGAATATAACCTAAATCCATCAACCAATGTACTACTTCATCTAAAGTACGTTGGTCAGAAACGTCAAATTGTTCAGTATCAGTGGGACGTTCTTCTTCAGTATAACCACCAACGGAAGTTCTGGAACCACCGCTAATTTGAGAAATACCAAGTTTCAAAACTTTTTCGCGTACTTCTTGGCTTTCACGAGTAGAAACAATCATACCGGTATAAGGCACTGCAATGCGAATCAACGCAACAAGTTTTGCAAAGGTTTCGTCATCAATACCGTTAGCAAAAGTAGAAGGATCAATATCATCAGCACGTTTAATGCGCGGTACGCTAATGGTGTGAGGGCCTACGCCAAACACTGCTTCCAAATGTTCCGCATGCATGAGAAGACCTGCAAATTCGTATTTATAACGTTCCAAACCAAAGAGTACGCCCAAACCTACGTCATCAATGCCACCTTCCATTGCTCTGTCCATTGCTTCGGTGTGGTAAGCATAGTTATGTTTCGGCCCAGTGGGATGCAGTTCTTCGTAGCTTTCTTTATGATAAGTTTCTTGGAACAAAATGTAAGTACCAATGCCTGCGTCTTTCAACTTACGATAGTTTTCTACAGTAGTTGCCGCAATATTTACGTTAACGCGACGGATAGCACCGTTCTTATGTTTAATGGAATAAATTGTTTTGATACATTCCAAAATATATTCGATGGGATTGTTTACCGGGTCTTCGCCAGCTTCCAAAGCCAAACGTTTATGACCCATATCTTGCAAAGCAATTACTTCCGCAGCAACTTCTTCTTGAGTAAGTTTTTTGCGAGCAATGTGCTTATTCTTCATATGGTAAGGACAATAAATGCAACCATTAATGCAATAGTTGGAAAGATACAAAGGTGCAAACATTACGATACGATTACCGTAAAAGTCCAATTTAATTTGTTCTGCAAGAGCATAAACTCTTTTGAGGATACCTTCATCTTCACACGCTAAAAGCACGGAAGCGTCACGGTAACCCAAGCCTTCACGTTTTTCTGCCTTTGCTAAAATTTCTTCGATAAGTTCAAGATTATTTTTGTTAGCTTCTGCGTATTCCAAAGTACGCAAAATCTCTTCGTGGCTGATAAATTCTTCAGCCTTCATAGATTTAGGATTATACATATTCTTCATTCCTTTCAAGTAAGCCTTGCTTCCTCGTTAAAGAGTGTTTAAAATTGCATGGTTAATTACTATTATCATAGTATAACATAAAACGACGCCTTACATAGCAAAATTGGCAAATGCCTAAGATTTTTCACAATCGCCATTTAATTATGTTACAATATTTATAAACTACCCCTAAAAAACTTGGAGGTTCCCATGGAATTTGTTGCAATAGATTTTGAAACAGCCAATCGCAATAGCGACAGCGCTTGCTCCATTGGCTTAGTCACTTTCAAAGATGGAAAGATTGTTGACGAATACTACAAGCTCATTCGTCCTAAAAATTTGTACTTTCATCCTGATAATATCAAGGTACACGGTCTCACTGAAGAAATGGTTGCCGATGAACCTACGCTACTTGAAATTTGGGAAGAAATTTTACCGCGCTTACAAGGCAAGCAAGTTGTAGCACACTTTGCCAAATTTGACATGGGCGTTTTAAAAGGCTCTCTTGCTTCTTGGAATATTCCACTGCCGGAATTTGACTTTATCTGCAACTGGATGCTTGCTAAAAAAGCACTGCCCCATTTGGAAAGCTTCGGTTTAAAATCCGTTGCAGAAAGTGTTGGCTTTAAATTCCAACACCACCACGCCTTAGAAGATGCTCGCGCTTGCGCTACCGCTGTTGCCCAAATTATGCAACAATGTGGAGCGCAGGACTTTGAACAGCTCGCCGGTCACTACAACCTTGAACTTGGCAGAATGTGGCGAGGCGGAGTAAGACAATGTACTGAAAAACCAGAAGACGAACCTGTAATGGAAAGCTTGTTTTAACCAGCTACCTTCCCACAACTAAATAACATTATAAAAACAAAGAACTCCGTTCAAACTATCATCGTAGTTTGGACGGAGTTTTTGATTTTCATTTGCTGCTTTTCATAAGACATCTTTAGAATCCAAATATTCTTTAGTCATTTCTAAAAACTTTTCAGCAGATTGCAACTGAAATTCAGCTTCTTCTTGACTTACTTCACACCAATCCCTATAATCACTTTCATTTCTCAAATCAAACGCATTGCCAATAATACGAGATGCCTCTACAGGAAAAAGTAGTGTCTTAATATACTCTTTTCTAAAATAACTAATGACAGCAGAATGTTTTTCAAAGTCTTTTTCTTCCAATGCGAGTACAGCTCTCATAGCATGAAAGATTGCGTAATACGCTCTATTGGACACCAAATTATAGTCTTTTATTCCCATAACATAACGAGCAGAATTCACACATTGGACAGCCTTTTCATATCTATACTTAGACAAATCATTAGCTTGCTTTTCCATATAACTCTACCCCATCTCTAGCAACATTACGATAAAACAAAGTGTTAGTCATAGTATCATACTCTCGTTTATCACTAATAACTAAAGAAACTACTTCATCTTGCTCCAAACTAATATCACTAGCAAGATTTCTCATCTCTCTTTTAACTTCGCCAAGTTGCTCTTTCGGAACATCAACAACAACTAAGATGTCAATATCAGAACCAATATCACTATCACCACGAGCTTGTGAACCGAACAATATAATCTTTTCTACATTCTTAGATACGGACAGTATGGCTTCCACCGTACCGTCGGTAATAATTTTCAATTTATTTTTATCGCACATACTATCACCTACTTTCTAAGTTCATTATAAATGGTTCCAGTTTACAGTGTCAACAAACTGTAGCAAACTCCGTCTAAACTAACGTACTTGATTAGTTAAGACGGAGTTTTTCTTTTGCCACTTCAAAGCAAAATCTTGGCAAGTATTTACTTTTTGTTGTATTCTTCTCTATTTTCAGCAGCCATCGAAGAATTGTCTTCTGTTTCCATATAATAAACTTTCTTCTTTGGCTTCAACCGAGCATACAAAGCTGCACCAATAGTATTTTTAATTTCTTCCATCATTTCTGGCTCGCTAAACATCTTCATAAAGAAGTCGTTATTTTGATTGTAACGCTTCGCCGCCATATCCAAAAAATCCTTAGTGAAAAGAAGCATAAATGTTTTCAAATCCTTGCTTTGTGCATAACTACGCCACTTTTCTTCTGTGGCGTAATCGTTTTCGATTTGTAACAACACTTTATCCATTTCGGTAAAGTTTGTTCCATATTTTTTGTTGATTTTGTCGATGATTGCTGTTAAAGGATCTTTCTTCCTCTCTCCTCTACCAGCTTCGCCAGTAATTGGTTGGAAGCCTTCTTCCGAACCATCCAAGTTAATACTACCTTCAAATTCTTTTTCTAAACGATAGTATTCCAAACGAACCTTGTCATCCACAAAAACTTTTTCAACACCAGGTGAAGGCAACTCTTTATACAAGAACTTCGCGTAAACACTAAACTTATGAATCTCTTTGTCGAAAAGTCTGCACACCTGAGTAATGAAAGCATAAATTCTGTTAAACCTTGCCAAAGTAGATTTAAACAAATCTTTCTTTTCGTCATTCAAAGCATCATACCTATCAAGAGCAGGGCGAATCGTTCCATGAAGTTTTCCTAAATCTCCATCAGATTGTTCGTCATTGGAAAAGAAAATTTTAGCGAACTTTTCAATCTCCAAATCTTGATAAACTTGGAAATTATCTAACGTACTTTTCAAATCATAAATCACGTTAGGGTCTGTCTCTTTTTCTAAAACAGTTTCTTCAAAATAAGGTTCAAATGCTTCTTTTATTTCTTCATCAGTATTAACAAAATCCAAAATAAAAGTGTCTTGCTTACCGCGAGTAGTTCTGTTCAAACGAGAAAGAGTTTGTACTGCCTTGACACCGCTCAACTTTTTATCAACAAACATCGTATGCAACAAAGGTTCATCAAAACCAGTTTGATATTTTTCTGCAACAATGAGCATACCAAAATCATCACTATGGAAAACTTCCGGCAAAGCATTTTCTTTTACGTGTTCTCCATCTTTTCCAACATTCAGTTTTTCTTCGGTGTAGGTATTACCATCGTCAGTAACTTCTCCAGAAAAAGCAACAAGCACATCTAAATCCTTGTAACCTTTTAATTCGATTTGGTTTTTAAATTCATGGAAGTACCTTACAGCGTGCAAACGAGAAGGAGTAACAAGCATAGCTTTTGCCTTACCGCCAATTTTATATCTGGTTACATTTCTAAAATGTTCCAAAACAATGGAAGCTTTTTGGGAAATATTATGCGGATGCAAAGTTTCATACTTGCGAATTGCTTTTACACCAGCCGCAGTATCCAGTTGTGGATTATCAGGAATAGTTTTGATGATTTTGTAATACATCTTATAGGTAGTATAGTTTTGCAAAACATCTAAAATAAAACCTTCATCAATAGCTTGACGCATGGAATAGATATGGAACGGATGATACTTTCCTTCTGCATCCTTCCAACCAAACATATTCAAGGTTTTATCTTTAGGAGTTGCAGTAAATGCAAAGAAAGACAAATTTTCGTGCTGACCATGAGCAACCAGTTCATCAATCAACTTATCTTGCTTTTCATCTCTTTGTGCTTCGTCCTCATTATCAAATTCAGCGTATTCTTCCAAAAGCTTTTCGGTATATGCCAAAGCTCGTTTTAATTTTTTAGCAGCATCACCAGTTTGAGAAGAATGTGCTTCGTCAATGATAACAGCAAATCTCTTACTACCGCTTTCAACTTCCTTATAAATCACAGGGAACTTTTGCAAAGTAGTAATAATAATACCAGCACCGTTTTCAATAGCATCTTTAAGCTGTTTAGAATTTTTATCAACCTTAACCACAACACCTTGCACGTGGTCAAATTGGTAAACAGTTTCTTGAAGCTGACTATCCAAAACTTTTCTATCAGTAACGATAATTACAGATTGGAAAATCTTTTCATCATTGTAATCGTGCAAACCACTTAAACGATGAGCAAGCCAAGCAATGGAATTAGACTTGCCTGAACCTGCACTATGTTGAATAAGATAATTTTTACCTGCACCAAATTCCTTAACATCTGCCAACAATTTAGTCACTACATCTAATTGGTGATAACGAGGGAAAATCATACGTTCTGATTTAACTTCACCAGTCTTTTTATCTTTAACTACTTCCAAGTGTATGTACTTATGTAAAATTTCAAACAAACGGTCTTTGCATAAAACCTTCTCCCACAAATAGGAAGTATCATAACCATTCTCATTAATGGGATTGCCTTTACCACCAACATTACCTGCACCTTTGTTACCTTGATTGAAAGGCAGGAAGTAAGTTTTTGCGCCTTCCAACTTGGTAGTCATATACACATTGCTCAAATCAACAGCAAAATGAACAAGTACACGATTCTTAAATTCAAAGATGGCATCTTTGCTAGCACGGTCAAATTTATATTGATTGATAGCATTTGCAGTGTTTTGTCCTGTAAATTGACATTTCAATTCCATTGTTACAACAGGAATACCATTCAAGAACAAAACAATATCAATACTATTTTCGTTCATCAAGGAATAATGAAGTTGTCTAGTGCAATGTAAAATATTATCTTCGTATTGTTTTTTGCTAGTTTCGTTAATAGAAGTTTCCGGATTCCAGTAAACTGCTCTAAAAGTAATACCTCTATCAACAAAGCCTTTACGCAAAATTTTTAAGATACCGTTAAGTTTTACTTCACGACAAAAGCGTTCAACAATTTGTCTTTCGCTATCCGCACCGTAAATTTTAACGTAGCGTTCCCAATTTTTAGGTTGGCTTGTTTTGATGAAGCTAATAAAAGTTTCTTTGTCTAAAGCAAGTTTGCGGTCAAAAGCGGATGGATTCCCCTTTTTATAACCGCCTTCTTTTAACAAGTAAGCTTCTATATCTTCTTCAAACCGTCTTTCCTTCACATCAAAATCAGACACCTAACTCACTTCCCTTTTAAAAACTACTTTTAACTACATTAACCTTTAATATGCTAAAATTTTATTTCCCTTAAACAACTTTAATATTTCTTCTCTACTCATCCCGATTCTATTCAACAAACAACAATAGACTAATCCAGATAAAACATGAGCCGTCAACTCTATTTTACCATCCATGACTCTATAAGAACCGTGCGTAACATCATTTCTAAATTTTACAAACTCATTAATTTCTTCGCGACCTATCACCGTATTTAACGGATTGAATCGTTGCATTTCATCAGCATATCTTTCATAAAGCAGTAATATTTTATCACTAGCTGTCATAGACCAATTTCTTATACTACCAAAAATCATATCATAAGTTTTAGGAGACAGACAATCACTGCTTTTTCTGTGTCGCCTTACCACTTCTTTTACATCTTCAACTAGAGCTTTTAAACGTTCTTGTTCCACATCCATCAAGTCATTAATGAAACTCAACTCACATTCTAGTGAAGAACAGATTTCTTTAATCATTGAATTGGTCACATTAAATAAATTTGTTCTACTTGGTAACAAAAATCCCAAGACATAAGATGGCTTTTTATCACTATTTCTATAAAACAACTCTAAAGCTGCCGGTAAACAATTCCCCAAATCTTCAAAAGTTATACAGCTACTCGCACTTACTTTTTCTAAAGCGTAATCTTGTTTTATATAAAGTTGTGCAAACGAATCAAAAAAGCGTTTCCCATTATTATATTTCCATAATTTTATTTCATCAAAACCTACATTTGTACACCCAGTCATAAAAGACAATAATCTTTTAATAATATCAACGTGTCCTAATATTTGTTTTAAACTTTGGCATCCATCGAAAGACAATTTTAATCTTACACCATTATCCTTGATATCTACCCCATAAGTTCCGTTGCCGTAACTAACAGAATTATATAATGCTATTCTGCATTTTTGAAATCCTATTGTAAAATTATATTCTTTCTTATTATCTTTTTCTTTTACAACGAAATTTCCTTCTTCCGTAACTTCTAACTTGCAAGACTCTCTAGAAAACAAATGATTTAACGTTCCACCAATAAATTCTATTGCACCAATATACTGAATCTCATCTTTACAAAACTTATACTTACCAACAGCGTACGCAGATATATTAATGCTAGTACTACCATATAGCCAAATTCCATTTTCTCCAGTATACAAAGAAATTGGCAATCCCATTGTGGTTCTACCATTTACGAATCCATCTACATTTGGCTTCACATTCTTCATGTAATCACAAGAAAATTCTTTGTCAAAAAAGGTAAACACATAGTTATTACTGAAAAAAGCTACTTCCGTTTCTTCAGCAGTTATAAAACCATTTCTCGGTGCATTGGTATCTTTCACTACCTACACTTCCTTTTTCCCCGTCACAACTTCATAAATAAAAGATTTTTTATACTCTTTTATTTTTTCAATAACGATAAGTCTGTCTTTTATGGTCTTATCAATCTTGTTAACTACATCATTTAGATAAGAAATTATTTCTCGTTGTTCATTTAAAGGCGGAACAGGAATTTTTAAAGATCGCAAATCGTCTCTCGACACTTTTAATCTACAAGTATTAATCCTATCGTCACCTCTATCAATTGACATAATACCCTTACCTAAACTGTGTAAAACTTTTCTCATCGTTTTACACTTCAGCAGATAATCGCAATATCTAGCTATTTCATGATTTTCTTCATCATCATAATAAGTATAATACGCTGGGCTCACACAACCAAAATAATTAGATGTACCTATAGCACCAACTATCATATTCATACTATTTAAAACCAAATCACCTTTATAAGTTAATTTGTATTGAGAAACATCATCTTTGAACCTATCTAGATTTGTAGTTTTTTCAGCATACAAAGTCACACCTTTATCAATAGACAAAGACAACCGTTCAGATGTTTTTATTGGTATATTCTTTTCAGAACGTTCTTTTAAAACAAACTTAAAAGGTAAAAACTTCCAATGTGCGGGTATCTTTCCAAGCCACTCAACACCACTATCTTTCATTTCAACATCAGGATTCAAACCTTTAGTAACCGCTTCTGTTATAACAGAAAGCTTATACTCTTTAAGTTTTTCAATAACAGCTTGTTGCTTTTCAATGATAGCGTCAATCTTAGAACATTTAGAATCAAGATAGTCTGCAATACGTTGCTGTTCTGCAATATTTGGAATCAAAGTTTTTATAGTAGCCATCTCATTATTCATTATTTTATAACCGTTAGTATCCGCCCGTTTATGATAGAACGCAATATGTTCCAAAGCATATTTTTGATAGAGCAAACAAACAGAGTCACTCAAAGGTTTTAAAGTTCCACATACATTAGTACAATTATGTTTACCTTTTCTTAGAAATACAGTACCCGCATTAGCACCATCTGTAGTCCATGTTAACTGTTCATCTTCAAAATCGTAAGAGTTTATATACCCCAAACAACCTTCATTTTTAGTTTGGGAAGAATAAACTGGATAAATTCCATCATCAACTAATTCCGTCTGTGCAATTACCCTACCTCTACCAATATTAAATAAATATCTTACCTGTGCTACTTCCCAATCCTGCGGTATTTCCCCTATCCATTCAACACCGCTATCTTTCATTGCTCTCATAAGTCAAATACCTCTTCCAAGCTACCGGAAAGCTCTGTTTCTAATTCCATAATCTCTGCCATAATTTCAGCAGAAGGTCTCGGTGCTTCATATTTGTAGAAATAACGAGTAAAAGGAATTTCATAGCCGACTTTAGATTTCTTTTCATCAATCCAAGCATCAGAAGCAAAGGGTAAAACTTCACGCTTAAAATATTCCGCAATATCTTCTTTCAACGGAACATTCTCAGTATCACGCAAAGCAGCATCTGCTTGTGGCTTGCCTTTTTTCAAAACAAGTTCGCCTTGTTCATCACGCAAAGGTCGTTCTACAACAATCTTGGTATAACCAAAATCTTCGTTATCGTAAATTTTACTAAGTTCAGTTTCTTTAAAGTCTCCGTACAAATTGGTAATCTCTGCAATGGCAGTTTCAGAAATGTCATTACGTTTGTTGCCTAAAGCCTTGCGACGTTTTTCAAACAAACCATTTGCGTTAATAAGTTGAACCTTACCTTTGCGTTTAGTGCCTTGCTTTTTATTAGAGAGTACCCAAATATAAGTAGCAATGCCTGTGTTATAGAAAATGTCATTAGGCAATGCGATGATTGCTTCCAACAAATCGTTTTCTAAAATATACTTACGAATCTCAGAAGGACCACTGCCCGCATCACCAGTAAACAGTGGAGAACCATTGTGAATAATGGCAATACGACTACCACCATTACTGCGGTCTTGCATTTTAGAAATAGCAGTCATCAAGAAAAGCATTTGACCGTCGCTTGCAGCAGGTAAACCTGCTCCAAATCTACCTGCAAAACCCTTCTTAGCTTCTGCTTCTACTTTAGCCTTTTCGTTTTTCCATTCTCTCCCAAACGGAGGATTAGAAATAATATAATCAAACTTATGTCCTTCAAACTTATCATCAGACAAAGTATTACCGTCTTTAATAAAATCTGCGTTATTTCCTTTAATGAGCATATCTGCTTTGCAAATAGCAAAAGTTTGGTCATTAATTTCTTGACCAAAAGCCATCAATTCTGTAGAAGCATTAAGCTTGCTTAAATATTCTTCTGCAACAGAAAGCATACCACCAGTACCACAAGCAGGATCATAAATAGTTTTAACAACATTGTTGCCAGAAAGTACATCGTTATCATCATAGAACAAAATATTTACCATAAGCTGGATAACTTCACGCGGAGTATAGTGTTGCCCTGCATCTTCGTTATGTGCTTCAGAAAATCTACGAATGATTTCTTCAAAGATGTAACCCATTTCTAAATTGGAGATTACATCAGGATGAAGATTAGCCTTTGCAGTGGTAAACTCTTTCAGAACAATATATAAAATGTCTTTATTCGCCATAGTATTGATATGGGTATCAAACTTAAACTTTTGAATAATGTCTTGGACATTTTCAGAAAACCCATTCAGATAGTCACGGAAGTTTGCTTCTATATCATTAGGAGCAGCCAACAATTTTTCAAAAGTAAATTTACTTGTGTTATAAAAAGGATGACCAGAAGCATTGCGTAATAATACATCACGCAACGGTAAATTTTTTACACTTTCATATTTTTCAAGCACTGCATCTTTAGTATCTGCTAAAATACAATCGAAACGACGAATTACAGTCAAAGGAAGAATAACCTCGCCGTATTCGTGAGGTTTGTAGACACCAGTTAATTTATCAGCAATCGCCCAAATCAAGGACGCTTTTTCATTTACATTTGCACTTAAAGACATTGTTGGAACCTCCGTAGAGAATTTTCTTATAAGTTTATTTTAACATAACGTCTAAAAAATTTCACAAATCGTTATATTTCTAACGCAAGGAATTTAAAACAAAAAGCTCTGTCTAAAATTAATTGGACAGAGCTTTAAATATGTTATTAGATTTCAGAAGTCTTGTTTTCTCCAAAACACCTTTCTTCAAAAATCGTATCTATACTTTTTATTTTTACCAATAACTTTCGTTGGTTTTCTATTAAATTGCTTGTTACTACTTTTTCAAAATCAATCTTGTCACCATAATAATCCTTCAAAGTTGCAAGAATATCTTCAAACATAATTTGCACTATAAGAAGCACAAAACTACCACCAAGATTAAAACGGATAGGTGCAAATTTAAGTTTACCATCCTCTTTTATACAACCATCGCCTACAAAATGACCATGTGCCGTTTCAGATAACATTCCATAAATTAGGTCATTTACCATTTCCAATGATTGTCCACTAATTGCCTTCTTGCCTTTAGCTAAAGAATTTATACTTTTCTTCTTGCTAGAATAAAGTCCATGCCAATTCAGCCTTTTGTCTTTATTCATTTTATGCTTATATTTACTACAATTTTCAAACAATGGATTTGTATCGTAATCATTGATAACAAAATCCAACATCTTTTGTAACTTTTCAATTTCTGATAAATTATTTTGCTGTTGAGCTTCTGCCAACTGTTCTTTTATGAATCTTATCTTTTGAACCTTTGCAGCTATTAAATAGCAAACAAATTTATCTTTCATTACTTTGTCATCGTAGTCATCCCAAAAATATTTGAACTGCAGAAAAATCTCCCATGCACTACGAAGCAATACTCTAGCAGCGTATGTATTGGAACTATTAAACAAAACTCCTATCCCATCAACGTAATGAAGCCATTCCCTAAAAAGAAAAGCTATATGACCGTTGATTTGACCAGCTTCGATTCCCTCATCTTCATATAATTTCAACCATCTACTACCTTCGATAACATATCCTTCCAGAAAACGAATAGATAATCCCCAAAACTTTTCATTCTGTTCTTTACCTGTTTCCATAAATTCAATTATTCTTCCATCTTCTTTTCGCTTGAT
>CALCHC010000127.1 GCA_937901335.1 uncultured Phascolarctobacterium sp.
CTTCATTGAGCAGTAAGAAGTATTCTTGCTGCTCTTTTTTATAACTAAAATAAGGCTCCGCATTCGCGGAGCCTTTAGTGTTTTACAATATACTTTTATTTTTATTTTCTTCCTACACAAAGAATAATGGAACGCTGAAATGTATTCTATCACTTCTTTTTTATAAATCTACTGATTTAAAAGTGGAGTACCCTTCATAAGAATAACTGTGATCAATACCTTTCATATAAATTTCCCTATCATTAACCTTTTCTGTTAAAGCACCTTTTAAAAGATGTTTTATTTCCAAATCTTTGATGGGACTTCTTTCCATGGCAAGCAAATAATCTTCTTTATTCACCTTGCTCCAGTCCACTACAAGATTAAGCTCTTTTTTCAACATCAAATCAAGCCATATACGAGCGCTTCTACCATTTCCTTCTCTGAATGGATGAGCAACATTCATTTCCACATATTTCGCAATAATATCATCAAAGCTTTTCTGAGGCATTTTATCAATATTTTCTAAAGCAGCTTGCAGATAAATGACTGGTGCAAAACGGAAATTTCCTTTTGCTATATTTACATCACGTACTTGCCCAGCAAAATCGTATATCTCATCAAATAAAAACTGATGTATCTTTGCCAAGGATGCAAACGTACCTGCATCTAAACTATCTAAATATCCGCTTTCAAAAAGTTGAATGGCTTTCTTTTTACTAAGTTTTTCTTCTATTTTAGCTAATTCCAATGAATCAGAAATATCTAATTTGTTTTTTAAAACCATTTTCATACACCTTTCTAAGCAACTATACTTCTTTATATAATTATATCAAACAATAAATTTTCACTCAACAGGTCAGTCATCTAATAGTTAAAAAGCTCCAAGCTACAAGCATAGCGTTTCATTACATAAAATAAGGCTCCACCCTTTCGAGTGGAGCCTTTAATTTTTTACACGATACTTTTATTTTTTGTTTTCTTCCAAATGTTTCATATAAGCTTTGGTTTCAGATACTACAACACCGGTCAAAGCAAGAAGTGCAATCAAGTTGGGGATTGCCATCAAGCCGTTAACGATATCTGCCAAAATCCAGATAGCTTCCAATTTGAGGAAGGGACCGCAAGCGATCAAGCCAACGAAAATAATGCGGTACGGAAGAATTGCTTTAACGCCCATCAAATATTCAACGCAACGTTCGCCGTAGTAGTTCCAACCAAGAATGGTGGTGAATGCGAAGAGCACCAAACCAATCATGAGGATGAAGGAACCCCATTCAGGGAATACGGAAGTAAACGCTTGGTCAGTCATAGCAGCACCGTTCAAGGGACCTTGCCATACGCCAGTTACTACCAAGGACAAACCAGTCAAGGAGCAGATGATGATGGTATCGATGAAGGTACCGGTCATGGAAACGAGACCTTGTTCAGCAGACCATTTGGTTTTTGCTGCAGCTGCTACGATAGGAGCAGAACCTAAACCAGATTCGTTGGAGAATACGCCACGAGCAACACCACTGCGCATTGCAAGCATCATACCTGCACCAGCGAAGCCACCAACAGCAGCTTGACCATTGAAAGCAGAATCAATAATAAGAGCGATTGCTGCAGGAACTTGGTCAGCATTTGCAACCAAGATGCCAAGAGTTGCTACCAAGTAAATGATTGCCATACCGGGAACGATTTTTTCAGCAACAGAAGCGATGGATTTCAAACCACCGATGGTAACAACACCAACTACTACGGTAAGTGCGATGCCAGTGTAGATAACAGGAATACCAGCAGAAATTTGAGTAATTTCTACAATGGAGTTAACTTGAGCAAAAGTACCGATACCGAAGTATGCGCACATTACGCCGAAAGCAGCGAACATAACTGCCAAGGGTTTGTATTTTTCGCCCATACCTTTTTCGATGTAGTACATCGGGCCACCGGAGATGTTACCGTTGTCGTCTACAGTACGGAATTTAACTGCCAGCAAGCATTCTGCATATTTAGTAGCCATACCGAAGAACGCTGCAACCCACATCCAGAAGAGTGCACCAGGACCACCCATTTTAACTGCAGTAGCAACACCTACGATATTACCGGTACCAACGGTAGCAGCAAGAGCAGTACACAAAGCTTTAAAGCTACTTACGTCGCCTTCACCTTCACTTTTTGCACCAAAGATAAGTTTCAAAGCAGGGATGAGTTTGAATACTTGGATAAGGTTCAAACGGATGGTGAGCCAAATACCGGTACCAACGAGAAGAATCAGGAGCGGCGGGCCCCAAACAAAGGAGTCGATTTGATTGAGCAGGTCTAACATTTTTTCATTACCTCTTTCTTTTTATACATTTTCTCTCTCATGTTAGGTAAGTAAATAGAAAAGCCAGAGCATATAAAATATACTCTGGCTGAAAAAACAAAATTGTATAATCATTCGCATAGGTACACCTATAGATATACCTATGATATGAATGTATCATCAAATTGTTCTTGCTCTGTCCATTGGCCTGAGAGATAAGGGTACGTAACCCGTGCACCTTCGGCGCCCATTTAAGGGACTCTCCAGAGTTGTGTCCATATACGGTATCCGCTTTCACAAGAAAGCACCTGAGAGTTTCGCTCCTTCGGTAGACATTTCTGTCTTCTCCCATATACTTCATCCACTCAATATTTACTTACGAAGGACATTCTACCACAATATATAGAAAAAGCAAGGTGTATTTACGCAAAATACTTGAAAAACAGAATGTATACATTATAAATGAAGCGGTGCTCGAGAGAGAGATCTCGAAACACCGCTTCAAAGGGGGTATAATTATTTGCTATTTATTATTTTTTATCTTCTTCCAAGTGTTTGTAGTAAGCTTTAGTTTCAGAAGCAACTACGCCACTCAAAAGAACCAGAGCAACTAAGTTCGGGAATGCCATCAAGCCGTTGCAGATATCGGACAGGACCCAAATTTCTTCCAATTGGAGATAAGGACCGCATGCTACGAGCACGATGAAGATTACGCGATACGGAAGAATACCTTTTACGCCTACCAAGTATTCTACGCAACGTTCGCCGTAGTAGTTCCAACCAAGGATAGTGGTGAATGCGAACAGGGACAAACCAATCATAAGCAGGATGCTACCAACGTCAGAGTAGGTAGAAGTAAATGCTTGAGAGGTCATTGCAGCACCGTTGAGGTCGCCACACCAAACACCAGTTACCAGCAAGGACAAACCAGTCAAAGTACAAATGATGATGGTATCGATGAAAGTACCAGTCATGGAAACGAGGCCTTGTTCAGGAGCCCATTTGGTTTTTGCTGCTGCTGCAACGATCGGAGCAGAACCTAAACCAGATTCGTTAGAGAAGATACCGCGTGCGATACCGCTACGCATAGCGAGCATTACAGAGGAACCCAAGAAGCCGCCTGCTGCTGCAGTCGGATTGAACGCGCCGTCAATTACCATTGCAATTGCGTTCGGGAGTTGATCGATGTGAGTAATGATAATGCCAACGGTGCAAACGAAGTAGATACCTGCCATGGTCGGAACAACCATTTCGGATACGTTTGCGATAGATTTAATACCGCCAATGGTGATAACTGCAACCAGGATGGTAAGTGCCAAACCAGTGTAGCCAATAGGAATGCCAGCTGCGATATTAGTAATTTCTACGATGGAGTTAATTTGTGCGAAGGTACCTACGCCCAAGCACGCACTGCCGACACCAAAGATAGCAAACAAAATTGCCAAAAATTTATAGTTGCTGCCTAAGCCCATTTCGATGTAGTGCATCGGGCCGCCAGCGATGTTGCCGTTTTTGTCAACTTTACGGAATTTTACTGCCAACATACATTCTGCGTATTTAGTAGCCATACCGAAGAATGCTGCGAGCCACATCCAGAACAATGCACCAGGACCACCTGCTTTAAGAGCAGTAGCAACACCTACGATGTTACCAGTACCAACGGTTGCTGCAAGAGCAGTACAAAGAGCTTTAAAGCTGTTAACGTCGCCTTCGCCTTCGCTTTCAGCGGTGAAGATAAGTTTCAGTGCCATAGGTAATTTAAGAACTTGGATTAAGCCTAATCTTACAGTCAACAGAATACCGGTACCAAGTACCAAGATAATCAGTGGTAAGCCCCATACATAACCATTAATAGTGTTTAAAGTGTCTAACATTTTTCGTCTCCCCTTTTTAATAAAAAATGATCTCTCAATTCTAAGTAAATAAAAAACCAGAGCATTTGCTTATACTTATACTCCGGTGTAAAAACGTCTTGTTCTCTCTCAATAACAATCCGTTATCACTCTGTCCATTGGCCTGAGAGATAAGGACTTACGTCCGTGCACCTTCGGCGCCCATTTAAGGGACTCTCCAGAGCTGTGTCTGCGTGCGGTTCCGCTTTACAAAAAAGCACCTGTGAGTTTTACTCCTTCGGTAGAATGTTTCTTCTCCCACACGTTTCATCCACTCGTTATTTACTTATGTACCTGATTATAGCACCATTTTAAAATAATGCAAGCATTTTCGTGAACATTTGTTATGTATACACAACACACTATGTAAAACCTTAACACATTGTAAAAAACTTTACACAAGATGTAAAAAGGACTTCCAATTAAGGAAGTCCTTGCAAATTTCTTATTTGTTTTTAAGTTCTTTAATGTGAGCTTTTCTTTTACGTACTTCGCCCCAGTATTCAAAGTAGTGTTTAGTTTCTGCAACTACTACCCCACTCAAACCGATAAGCGCAATTAAGTTGGGAATCGCCATCAAACCGTTAACGATATCCGCAATAACCCAAATGGTTTCCAATTTGAGGAAAGCACCACAACCAACGAGACCGATGTAAGCATAACGATACGGCATAATACCTTTAACGCCTACAAGGTATTCCATGCAACGTTCGCCATAGTAGCTCCAACCGATGATGGTAGTAAACGCAAAGAGTACTAAGCCGGAAGTAAGCATATATTTAGCAGCAGCAGGGAATGCAGAGCTAAATGCAGCTTCAGTCAACGCAGCACCATTTACATCACCAGTCCATACGCCAGTTACGATAAGGGACAAACCAGTCAAGGTACAAATGATAATGGTATCGATAAAAGTACCGGTCATAGAAACGAGACCTTGTTCTGCAGGCCATTTAGTTTTAGCAGCAGCTGCTACGATGGGAGCAGAACCTAAACCTGCTTCGTTGGAATAAATACCACGTGCGATACCACTACGCATTGCAAGCATTACAGTAGCACCCAAGAAACCACCAGTTGCCGCAGTACCAGTGAAAGCACTGTCAATAACAAGTTTAATTGCAGGGATAACTTGGTCAGAGAAAACGCACAGTACGGAAACAGTAGTGATGATGTACAACACTGCCATAAACGGTACGATTTTACTTGCTACGTTCGCAATGGATTGCAAGCCACCGATGATTATAACTGCAACCAAAACGGTCAAGATGCCTGCAGTATAGATTACAGGAACATCAAAAGAAACATTTACGATAGAAGTGATTGCGTTAACTTGGGTAAAAGTACCAGAACCTAAAGCCGCAGTCATTACACCAAATACAGCAAACATTACAGCCAAGGGTTTGAACTTTTTGCCCAAGCCGTTTTCAATATAGTACATCGGGCCGCCGGAAGCGTTACCGTTTTCGTCAATTACACGATATTTTACAGCAAGTACGCCTTCTGCGTATTTAGTTGCCATACCGAAGAAAGCAGCCAACCACATCCAGAACAATGCACCAGGACCACCTGCTTTAACCGCAGTTGCAACACCTACGATATTACCGGTACCAACAGTAGCTGCCAGAGCAGTGCACAATGCTTGGAAACTATTGATATCACCGCTACCGGTGTTTCTGGCGGCGAAGATGAGTTTCAATGCCATCGGGAGTTTTGCAACTTGCAACAATCCTAAACGCACGGTAAGCAATACGCCTGTACCCATCAAAAGTACCAATAAAGGTACGCCCCAAACTAAACCATTCACGGTATTCAAAAATTCTAACATTACTACACCTCTCAAAAATAATAAATTAATACACAAATAGTATTTTATCAAAAAAGCATTTAGTATACAATATTTACAGCTAATGTATACACGTATAATTAAAAGGACTTCCGATTACTCGGAAGTCCGTGTTGTTGATTTGGTGGAGACGAGCGGAATCGAACCGCTGACCCCCTGCTTGCAAGGCAGGTGCTCTCCCAGCTGAGCTACGCCCCCAAATTTCTGAAAGCCATTTGCTGATACCAGCAAAAATACGCCCCCAAATAGGTATTTAATTTTGTTGGTGGGCCCAGTAGGGTTCGAACCTACGACCAGCCGGTTATGAGCCGGCGGCTCTACCACTGAGCTATAGGCCCAAATTACTTCACCAACGAAATAGATTGTACAATAAAATTACTTGCTTGTCAATACTTATTCTAAAAAGTCTTTCAAGCGTTTGCTACGGCTCGGATGACGCAGTTTGCGCAAAGCCTTAGCTTCAATTTGACGAATACGTTCACGAGTAACGCCAAAGTGTTGACCAACTTCTTCCAAAGTACGGGAACGACCATCTTCCAAACCGAAGCGCAGTTCCAGAACTTTCTTTTCGCGCAAGGTCAAAGTTTCGAGAACTTCATCCAATTGTTCGCGCAACAAAGTGAAGGAAGCAGCGTCTGCCGGAGCAGGTGCATCGTGGTCTTCGATGAAGTCGCCAAGGTGGGAATCTTCTTCTTCACCAATCGGAGTTTCTAAAGAAACAGGCTCTTGAGCAATCTTCATGATTTCGCGTACGCGTTCAACGGTGGTATCCATTTCTTTTGCAATTTCTTCAGGTTGCGGTTCGCGACCGAGCTCTTGCAATAATTGACGAGATACTCTGATAAGTTTATTAATGGTTTCAACCATATGTACAGGAATACGAATGGTACGAGCTTGATCCGCAATAGCACGGGTAATCGCTTGGCGAATCCACCATGTAGCATAAGTACTGAATTTGAAACCTTTATTATAGTCAAATTTTTCTACAGCTTTAATCAAGCCAAGGTTGCCTTCTTGAATCAAATCAAGGAACAGCATACCGCGACCAACGTAACGTTTCGCAATGGAAACTACCAAACGCAAGTTAGCTTCGGACAAGCATTTCTTAGCGTCATCACCTTGAGCTTTTACAGCTTTCAAAAGTTTTTGATAGTCTTCGGACAAGTCCATGTATTTTTCTGCAATGTTGAAATCTTGCTCACGACCATCAGCCAAACGAGCTTTAACTTCTTCCAACAAAGCATTCAGCGGGTACAAAGAATGTACTTCTTTATCGCTAGTAGGACGTTCGATCATCAGCTTGTCGCAGTCAGCAACGTAGCAGCGTTGATCAAGCATCAAACGTTGCAAATGCAAGCGTTCGTCTCTGGTAAATTCAAAAATCAAATCAAGATATTCTTCAACAGAATAAGCATTGCCTTCTTCATGTCTGTCACGAATTTTCTTCAAAGCTTTATGTACAGAACGAGAATCAGTCATTTGCCATTCTTCTTGCAAATAGCCGGAGATTTTTTCAAGTAAAGCTGCAGTGTCATCGGTACCGCTGAAGATAGGTGCTTCCAAAGCAATCATTTTGCCACGGAGCAAGCGGTCAGCTTGTTTACCTTTATCCATACGTTTTGCAAGTTTGATTTCGTCCTCACCAATCAAGAGAGGTACGCGACCAATTTCTTTCAAATACATACGTACAGGGTCATCAATGCTGATGCCTTCCGGTACGGAAAGATTTGCCAGTTCAGCTTCGTTGATTTCTTCAATTTCGTCGTTGTCGTCTACAGCATCGTCAACAACGGGCAAAACATCATCAACATCAACATCACCGATAACAGTGTCATCAACAATTTCAATACCCTGAGCAGCTACATACTCATACAACGCTTCGATACCTTCAGGAGTAATATCGTGTGCGCTTTTAGTTGCATCGTTAATTTCTTGATAAGTGAGAACACCATTATTGGCTTTGCCTTTTTTAATAAGCTCATCCAGTTGCTCTCTAGTAAAGGTGCCTGCATTATTTTCCATGGTGCCCCCTCCTTCCATCTTCTTTTTTGCATCAGTAGAGTTCTTTGATTTCATTCTTTATCCTTTGGCTTTCCATAAGTTCACTCATAAAACGCTCATCACCGGAGCGCTCAAATTCATCGGCTAAAAGTCGGTGCTTTTCGTACTCTTTTTCCAAAAAGCCTTTTTTCATCTGTCTAAGACAATCTTCAACGATTTTTTCGCAATCGTTTTCAGGTACGTTCTTCGACAGTATGCCTGCTAAAATTGATGAAGCTTCTTCGCCTAAAAGTCCCATCAGCTGATGTACCTCTACAGCTTGCTCACCTTCATTAGCGATAACGCAGTCAAAAATCTTTCTGCGTGCTTCATGAACAAAACCCACTTCTTCAATAACATCTTGGCATCCTAACGCCAGTCTTGGGTGTTCTATAAGCACAGCTAAAAGCATTTCTTCTGCCTGCTGTTCAGCAGTATATGTGGACTTCACTGTAGGCTGCTGCACTACGCTGCTCGCCTGAACTCCACTTTTTTTAGCTACCTTGCGATATTCCGCAGCAATAAGTCCCTCGTCAATCGTTAGACGCTGTGCAAGCCTGCGAATATGCTCTGCAGCTTCAATTTCATTTTTACATTCTAACAGGAATGGTATTATTTTCGACACAGCTTCCACTTTTCCTGCTAAATTTGTAACATTATTTTGCAAAATAGTTTCTTCAACTTGATAATCTATGCCATCAAGCCCTTGCTTGATAACTTCAAGGAAAGCTTCCTTACCATGTTGACGAATAAATTCATCTGGATCCTTGCCATCAGGCACCCCTGCAACGCGCACCTTTAAGCCTGCAGCACGAGCGATACTCACCGCCCGCACAGAAGCATTACGCCCTGCGTTGTCACTGTCATAGCAAAAGACAACTTCATCCGCCATGCGCTTCAAAAGTCTAGCCTGTTCTGCAGCGAAGGCAGTACCCATAGAAGCTACTGCGTTCTTTACGCCTGCAGCGTGCAAACTAATTGCATCCATATGACCTTCTACAACTATTGCTTGACGAGTTTTGCGAATCTCATTGACCGCAATATCTAAACCAAAAAGCAAGTATCTTTTAATGAAGAATTCCGTTTCACCGGTATTCATATACTTGGGCATACCATCGCCTAAGATGCGCCCTGTAAAACCTACAATTCTTCCACGAGGGTCTTTGATAGGAATCATCACCCTACCGCGGAACTTATCGTAAGCTCCACCATTTTTACCAGGTACTGCAAGACCTGCCTGCATTAGCATTTCCCCATTGTACCCACGCTTTCCCAAGGCATTCATCAAACCATTAAAGCTGTTGATGGCAAAGCCCATGGAAAAGTCTTCTATAATATCATCCGTAATACCACGGTTGTGTAAATAATCTAAAGCAGCTTTACCATAAGGAGTCTTAGTTAAGCAAGCTTGATAAAACTTCGCCGCCAATTCATTGGTAGCAATAACTTGCTTTGCCTTTTGCTCACGAGCAATCTCCTGTGCAGTCTTTTGACGTTCAGGAATGGGAATACCATACTTATTAGCCAAAAACTTCACAGCATCCATAAAACCACAGTTTTCACTCTTCATAATGAATTTGAAAACATCACCGGTTTCGTGACACCCAAAGCAATAAAAGAAACCCTTTTCTTCATCTACGGTAAAGGAAGGTGTTTTTTCTCCATGAAAAGGACAGCAGCCCCAATGCTTCCTGCCCTTCTTCTTGAGCGCCACATAACCGGAGACTACTTCCACAATATTCGCGTGATTGCGGACCTGCTCCTTAAAATCATTTACTTCGACGCTCATAAAAACACTCCTAGCCTAATTCTTACCTTATTTTATATTCCCTATTTAGTGCAAAAATCCTCTTTTTTCACGAAAACTTCTTATTCCTGTGACCGAAAAAGTTGCTTCAAAATAAAATAGGACTGTCCATAATGGACAGTCCATAATTTTACCAATGATTATTCGCCGTATTTTTCTTGGTTTTTCTTAACGTATTCAAGAATAATGCCTGCAGTTTCTTCGATTGCACGGTTGGAAACGTTGATAATGGGGCAATGGATACGACGCATAATGCCTTTTGCGTATTCCAGCTCTTCGCCGATACGTTTCATATCTGCGTAAACAGCGCTGTCGGAAAGGCCCATAGTTTTCAAACGTTCAGAACGAATTTCGTTGAGCTTAAAGGGATCAATCAAAAGACCAACTACTTTGTGAGGAGGAACCTTGAATAATTCTTCAGGGGGAGCAAGTTCCGGAACCAAGGGAACGTTAGCAACTTTAATACGTTTATGAGCAAGGTACATAGAAAGCGGAGTCTTAGAAGTACGGGATACACCAATGATTACCACGTCAGCTTTCAAGAGACCCATGGGGTTCTTACCATCGTCGTATTTAACTGCAAATTCTACAGCTTCCACGCGTTTAAAGTATTCGTGGTCAAGAGAGTGAATCAAACCAGCTTGGTTCTTAGGCAACATGCCAGTAGCTTTTTCTACAGATTTAATCATAGGACCAAGCACGTCAACAACTTGAACATCCATGGCCAACGCTTTATCTGCAATATGGTCACGCAGTTCAGGGGAAACGATGGTGTGGCAGATAACAGCTTTATGTTGAGCTGCTTCTGCAATAATTTTATCAATTTGCTCTTTATCCTTAACATAAGGAATGCGAGTAACGTCAAATTTTTCTTCACTAAATTGGCTAACGGTAGCCTTTACTACAGATTCAGCAGTTTCGCCGATAGAGTCGGAAACCGCGTAAATAATCGGATTAGATTTCACTGTTATAATGCCCTCCTTTACCTTCTGCCAAATCTACCAGCAGACGTGTAAAATTAGTTTTAGTAATACGACCAACTACCTCGTAGCTACGTTTGCCAACGTTAACGGCACGAACTACAGGTAAGCTATCAATTTCATTATCAATAACCTTACGCGCAGCAGAAGCTACAGACTCATCTTCATTGACTACAACAATCTTAGATAACGGAGTCATAACCATTACTACGGGTAAGCTGTGTAAATCTGCGTTATTAATTGCTGCCTTGAGCAAATCCTTACGAGATACTACACCGGATAACAGTCCCGATTCATCCAAGATGAAAACAGAACCAACATCTTCCAAAAACATAGTTACTATTGCTTCATAGGCACTTTTGTCCTGACCAATAGCAATGGGTACAGATTGCAAATCCTTTACGCAGATATTGGAAATTTCTTCCATAAGCATACCTATAGTATTTTTACCTGTATAGTAGTAACCAACTTTCGGGCGTGCGTCTAAGATACCACCCATAATTAAAATAGCTAAGTCGCTACGCAAAGCGGCTCTTGTAACATTTAAGCGCTCTGCAATATGTTCACCGGTGATGGGGCCTTCCAAGCGCACAATCTCAGCAATACGTTTTTGCCTGTTGCTTAAAGCTATGATGCTCACACCCTTTCTAGTAATTTCAAATATAGTGTATACTACTTGAACACTTTTTTCAACATCGCGTCATAAATATTTTACAACTTCCCATAATTGATGCAATCGTGAAAGAATGTTATAATTTATATAGGAATTATTCTAAATCCGAAAGGAGCAATATTTATGAAGAAGATTGTTAATATTATTATGAGCTTTGTATTTTTGCTGGCAATCTGCGCAGTAAGCGGTTGCGGTCTTGATGACAAGAACATCTCCCTGAAACCGGTAGAATGGTCTCGCAGCGCAAAAATCTTAGGTTTAAAAATTACCTCTGATAACTTTGGCGTACTTGTTTCCAACAATGGTGATTCCACCGTACAAGTAACCTTTAAAGCAGATTGCTATGGCAAGGAAGACTTCTGGTTGGAAGCTATGGAAAACAACACCATTACTGCTCTTGGTGCTAAACAAAGCGTTTACGTTCCCATGAACCCCACCAAGAAAGAAACCGAAAAAATTAAATACACCCTCGTTAAACAAGAACGTTCTAAATTTGATGTACTGGTTCCCGGTATTGGCGAAGACAATAAATCCGGCGTAGTTTACGACTTGGATTACAAACGTGAAGTTGCTGCCATCACCAACAGCACCGGCAAAGATTTGAACTGCACCGCTCAAGTAGTGTACTACGATGAAGCTGGCGAAATTATCTACGCAAGAAGCCTCTTTGCAGTAGGCGTTCCTGCTAACGAAAAAGTTGCTGCTAAATTCGATATGGGCAGAGTTCCCAAAGAATATGCTAAAATGGATATCTTGGCAGCAGCGGCTTATAAAAAATAAGTTATAAAAATGACAAACACCGTTCCGAAATGGAACGGTGTTTTTTGTTGTGACATAAAATTTAAATTTTTATCTTTCTAGAGGTACGATAGCAAGAGTTTTTCCCAATGGAGCTAATATTTTAAGAACAGTATCCAACTGCGGACTTGTAATTCCCTTTTCCATTCGTGCGATAATAGGTTGTTTTACTCCACTAAGTTCCCCTAACCGCCTTTGGCTAATCCCTCTTTCCTGTCTAGCTTTTATGATTTCACCAATAAGAGACACTCTTAAATTACTTTCCATTATTTCTTCAGACGTTAATAAATTATCCAAAAGAGCAAGTGCATCACCACCAACAGCGTCATTTCCACGTTCTTGCAAATCATCAAAATTTTCTTTTGCTTGTAGTACAGCTTGTTCATAGTCTTTATTATCTTTCATGGTTCTTGCTCCTTTCTAACAAGTCTTTCCAATTCTTCATTGCTTTATCAATCTCACGTTGCGGTGTTTTCTGTGTTTGTTTCATAAAATGATGAAGCAGAATAAATCTTTCTCCATCCCACGCAGCAAACAATATTCTATCTCTTAATGGTCTAAGTTCCCAAATATCACTATAAAGATGCTTTATATAAGGCTCACCGCATCTCGTACCATACTCACTAAGAACTTTAATATAATCTCTAATTTTGTTGAGCTTAATACGACTATTCTTATCTTTCTTTCTCGCAAGTTCTAAAATATACTCTTCTACAGGAGCATTACCGTTCTTATCTTTATAAAAACGTACTTGATACAAAAGGAAGTCCCCTTTCTAAAATTATTATACTTAAAAGTTATCAAAACAGTCAATAACTTTTATGTACATAATTAGAATTCAACAAGAAACAAAGAACTCCCGTTTTTATTTTGCTATGTTGTGAAATCCAGGTGAATTTTAAAAACAACGACTTTCTTGCAAAAACAAAAAAGACGTAGACTTTCGTCTACGTCGTTAAAATCTCTTGGCAGGGGCAGTAGGAATCGAACCCACAACCAACGGTTTTGGAGACCGCTACTCTACCAGTTGAGCTATACCCCTGTGGAGCGGGAAACGAGGCTCGAACTCGCGACCCCCTCCTTGGCAAGGAGGTGCT
>CALCHC010000128.1 GCA_937901335.1 uncultured Phascolarctobacterium sp.
AGCGATAGCAGCATCGATTTTGCCGGATACTACTGCAGGAGGAAGACCATCCCATTCAATTTTGTGTACTTCGAGTTTAGCGCCCATGGAATCAGCCAATTTTTTAGCGATCATTACGTCATAGCCATAAGCGAATTCTTTGGAGCCAGCGATTTGTACAGCGCCGCCTTCAGCAGAGGTTTGAGACCAGTTGTAAGGAGCGTATGCACATTCCATACCAACTTTCAAAACTTTTTGGTCAGCTTTCTTTTCGCCGCCACCGCAACCAGCGGTCATAGCGAGAGCTGCAACCATAGCGCCACAAGCTGCAAATTTCAACATTTTTTTCAAATTCATAAATAACACACCTTTCTTTGTGCAAATGCCTAATAAATTACTTAATACTTTACTATAATGAACGAAAAAAATCAATATTGTAACGCAATTTATTATGTATACATACTAAAAATTTACATAGATACTTAAATCCAAAGACAAACTTTCTCTTTGTTAAGTATGCTCCGCACACAAAAACACCTCGTTACTTTTCAGTAACGAGGTGTTAATTTTAAAGGTTAGCTTTTAATCAACGGGGGAAATCGTTGTTCATGTTGTCTCTTACAACAACGTCATGTGCGCCGCCTTCTACCAAGGAAGTAGCGGAAATCAAAGTGATTTTAGCTTTTTGTTGCAATTCAGGAATGCTCAAAGCACCGCAGTTGCACATGGTGGAACGAACTTTGCTCAAAGTCAAGTTAACGTTATCTTTCAAGCTGCCTGCATAGGGAACATAGGAGTCAACGCCTTCTTCGAAGGACAGTTTGGAAGCGCCACCCATGTCATAACGTTGCCAGTTACGAGCACGAGCAGAACCTTCGCCCCAGTATTCTTTCATGTAGCTACCGTTGATGTTAACTTTTTTAGTCGGGCTTTCGTCGAAACGAGCGAAGTAACGACCGAGCATCATAAAGTCAGCACCCATAGCGAGAGCCAAAGTCATGTGGTAGTCATATACGATACCGCCGTCAGAGCAGATAGGTACATAAATACCGGTTTCTTCAAAATATTCGTCACGAGCTTTAGCAACTTCAATCAAAGCAGTTGCTTGACCACGGCCGATACCTTTTTGTTCACGGGTAATGCAGATAGAACCGCCACCAATACCAACTTTAATGAAGTCAGCACCAGCTTCTGCCAAGAAGCGGAAGCCTTCACGGTCAACTACGTTACCAGCACCAACTTTAACGGTGTCGCCATAGTGTTCGCGAATCCAGTCAAGAGTAATTTTTTGCCAAGCGCTGTAACCTTCGGAAGAGTCGATGCACAATACGTCGCAACCAGCATCAACCAATGCAGGTACACGTTCAGCATAGTCGCGGGTGTTGATACCAGCGCCTACGATGTGACGTTTTTGGTCATCCAACAATTCCAACGGATATTCTTTGTGGGACAGGTAATCTTTACGGAATACCATGTAAAGCAAACGACCTTCTTCATCAACGATGGGAAGGGTGTTCAATTTGTGATCCCAAATGATGTCGTTAGCTTCTTGCAAAGTGGTTTCTTTGCCAGCAACAATCAATTTATCAATCGGAGTCATAAATTCTTTAACTTTGGTATTGGGATCCATACGGCTAGGACGGTAGTCACGGCTAGTAACGAGACCTTCCAATTTGCCATTAACGGTGCCGTCGGAAGTAACAGCAACAGTGGAGTGACCAGTGCGTTCTTTCAAAGCGAGAATGTCAGCCAAAGTGCTATCAGGACGGATATTGGAATCACTGGTTACGAAACCTGCGCGATGGCCTTTAACACGAGCAACCATTGCAGCTTCGTCTTCGATAGTTTGAGAACCATAAATAAAGGAAATGCCGCCTTCTTTGGAAAGAGCAACAGCGAGTTTTTCGCCAGATACGGATTGCATGATTGCGGAAACCATGGGGATGTTCATGGTGATAGCAGATTGTTCACCTTTTTTGAATTTTACCAACGGAGTACGCAAGTCAACATTAGTAGGAATGCATTCTTCAGAGGAATAACCAGGCACTAACAGATATTCACTAAAAGTATGTGCCGGCTCATCATAATAAAAAGCCATCGTCTCATCATCCTTTTCTTAAAATTTTAGATTTTATATATTTTATCTCTTTAAAGCTCTCCACGCAATATCTTTTCTGTAAAAAACTTCATCAAATTTAACTTTTTCTACAGCAGCATAAGCACGGTCACGAGCATCACGGATATTTTTATCAACAGAGGTTACACCAAGTACACGACCACCAGCAGTAACAACTTTGCCGTCTACTAATTTAGTGCCTGCATGGAACACTACAGTAGCTTCGTCAGCATTAGCTTCTGCCAAACCAGTGATTTCTTTACCATTTTCATAGCTACCAGGATAACCACCGGAAGCCATTACTACGCAAACAGCAGCTTTATCATGCCAAGCAACTTCAACTTCATCCAAAGTACCGGTTGCACAAGCAAGCATAATATCTGCCAAGTCGCCATCCAACAAGGGAAGAATTACTTGGGTTTCAGGATCGCCGAAGCGGCAGTTGAATTCTACAACTTTAACACTATCGCCATTAATCATCAAACCTGCATACAAGCAGCCTTGGTACGGAGTGCCTTCTTCAGCCATTGCAGCAACTACAGGTTTCAAAACTCTTTCAGTTGCTTTCAAGCGAAGCACGTCAGTCATTACAGGAGCGGGAGCGTAAGTACCCATACCACCGGTGTTAGGACCTTCGTCATTATCAAAGATGCGTTTGTGGTCTTGAGCAGCAATCATGGGAACAACGGTTTTGCCGTCGGTGAAAGCCAAGAGGGATGCTTCTTCGCCTTCCATATATTCTTCCAATACCACGCGAGCGCCTGCATTACCAAATTTTTGGTCAGCCATCATATCGTCGATAGCTTCCAAAGCTTCTTCTTTGGTCATTGCAACTACTACGCCTTTACCTGCAGCCAAGCCGTCAGCTTTAACTACGATGGGAGCACCTTTTTCTTCTACATAAGCTTTAGCAGTTTCGATATCTTCGCAAACTTTGAAGAATGCGGTGGGAATATCGTATTTTGCCATCAATTCTTTAGAGAATGCTTTGGAGCCTTCCAATTGAGCAGCAGCTTTGGAAGGGCCGAATACAGGCAAGCCACGACGTTTGAATACGTCAGCAATACCTGCTACAAGAGTTGCTTCAGGACCAACAACAGTCAGTTCAATACCATTGTCTTCAGCAAAGTCAGCAACTTTTTCCAAATCATCCAAGTTCAGAGCAACACATTCACATTTAGGCAGTTCTGCGATACCAGGGTTACCCGGCGCAGCCAAAATGGATTCAACCTTGGGGCTTTGAGCCAATTTCCACGCTAATGCGTGTTCACGACCGCCACCACCGATAAGCAAAATTTTCATATTAGTACCTCTCTTATTCAGCCAGTACTTTCTTCAGATAATCGCTAATCATAGCGTCATATTCAGCAGTGTGAGAGAAAGCTTCCAATGCCAATTCTTTACGGGTACGAGCATCAACGTCGCCAGTTTCTTTGAGCATTGCCATCAAGCCTTCATAACGGGAAGGATAGGTAACGATTACAACATCTTTGAAGTTTTTAGCAGAAGCACGAACCATTGCAGGGCCGCCGATATCGATGTTTTCGATAGCTTCAGCTTCGGTTACACCCGGTTTAGCAACGGTTTCACGGAAGGGATACAAGTTTACTACAACCAAATCAATGGGAGTAATTTCATGTTTAGCCAAAGCTTCCATATGTTCCGGATTGCTACGAACTGCGAGGATTGCACCGTGAATTTTCGGATTCAAGGTTTTTACACGACCGTCCATAATTTCAGGGAAGCCGGTTACATCACTAACATAGGTTACAGGGATACCTGCTTCTTTAATAGCATTCATGGTGCCACCGGTGGAAATAATTTCTACACCGTTTTCGTTCAAGAAACGAGCCAATTCTACAATGCCGGTTTTATCGGAAACGCTAAGTAACGCTCTTTTAATTTTCATCGTTATCTCTCCTTTATGCTAATACTCTAACTTTACGACCTTCAATTACCAGTTTATCTTCCGCCCACAATTTCAATGCTTCGGGCATCGCAATATGTTCTTGTTCCAAAATGCGAGCAGCCAAAGTGTCGTGGGTATCATCATCCAGAACAGGTACAACTTTTTGCAGAATGATGGGACCACTATCAGTACCTTCATCTACAAAGTGTACGGTGCAACCTGCAAATTTAACGCCATATTCCAAAGCTTGACCTTGACCGTCAAGACCGGGGAAGCTAGGAAGCAGTGCCGGATGAATGTTAATAATTTTATTATGCCATTTATTTACGAAGCCACCGCCCAAAATACGCATGAAGCCTGCCAAAATTACCAGTTCGCAACCAGCTTCAACGAGAGCAGCATGGATTTTTTCTTCGAATTCTTCTTTAGAAGCACATTCTTTACGAGCTACCACAACAGTTTTAATACCTACGTTAGCAGCACGTTCCAAAGCGTAAGCATCAGCTTTATCACTGATTACAACGCTAATTTCCAAAGGAAGGTAGCCGTCAGCAATTCTATCCAAAACAGCTTGGAGATTACTGCCACGACCACTTACCAATACGCCAGCTTTACGATTATTCACCGAAAACTCCGCCTTTCATAATGGTTTGTTTGTTACCTTCAACAACTTTACCGAGTTCGAAGAATTCTTCACCAGCAGCACGCAAGTGTTCACGAACAGCATCAGCTTCAGCAGCATCGATAACCAAAACCATACCTACGCCCATGTTAAAGGTGCGGTACATTTCTTTCCAAGGAACATTGCCCCATTCTTGCAGTTTTTTGAATACTACAGGAACTTCCCAGCTTTCAGCATTTACTTCTGCATCGCAGTTTTCCGGAAGAATACGGGGAACGTTTTCATAGAAGCCGCCGCCAGTGATATGAACCATACCGTGGATATCGAATTTTTCAATCAAAGGCAAGCAAGATTTCGGATACAAGCGAGTCGGGGTCAAAAGTTTTTCGCCCAAGGTGCAACCAAATTCAGGAATTTCAGTGTTCATATCGTAGCCCATTGCTTCGAAGCAGATTTTACGAACCAAGGAAAAACCATTGGAATGTACACCGCTAGAGGGCAAGCCGAGGAGAACGTCACCAGGTTTAACTTTTTCGCCGGTAATCATTTTGCTTTTATCTACAACACCAACGCAGAAACCAGCGATGTCATATTCACCTTTGGAATAGAAGCCTGCCATTTCAGCAGTTTCACCGCCAATCAAAGCGCAACCGGATTCTTTACAAGCATCTGCAACACCTTTAACGATGTTAGCAACTTTTTGAGAATCAACTTTATCAACTGCAATATAGTCAAGGAAGAACAGAGGTTCTGCACCTTGTACCAAAATATCGTTAACGCACATAGCAACTGCGTCTTGACCAATGGTATTGTGTTTGTCAGCCATGAAAGCCAATTTCAATTTGGTACCAACACCGTCAGTACCAGAAACCAAAATGGGTTCTTTATATTTAGCAATGTTCAAAGCGAACAAACCGCCAAAGCCACCCAAGTCACCGATAACTTCGGGACGATAGGTAGCGCGAACGCTATCTTTCATCAATTCTACTGCTTTATTACCAGCATCAATATCAACGCCGGCATCAGCATAAGTAAGTTGTTTCTTTTCTTCGCTCATGTCATCCTCCTATTTTCTGCGAGAGTTTTATTTTCAGGTCTTAAACTACTTTATAATTATTGAGCTTGACGCATTGCTGCAAGTTTTTCGCCTTTAGCTTTTACTTCTTCTTGCATTTTTTTACGGTCATCTGCCAATTTATCTACTAATTCAGGATATTTGGTTGCCAAGATTTGTACAGCAAAGAGAGCTGCATTTTTTGCACCATTGATTGCCATTGTTGCCACAGGAATGCCGGCAGGCATTTGCACGAAGCTAAGCAGTGCATCCATACCATTAAGCGGAGTTGCATTGATAGGAATACCAATTACAGGTACAGTAGTGTAAGCAGCGATTACGCCACCCAAATGTGCAGCAGCACCAGCAGCAGCGATGATAACTTCTACGCCACGTTCACGAGCGGTCGCAGCAAATTCGTGTACGATATCAGGAGTGCGGTGCGCAGAAGCTACTACCACTTCTACTTCCACACCAAAACCTACCAAAGTTTTTTCTGCAGGTTCTAAGATGGGCCAATCAGAATTACTGCCCATGATAATTGCAACTTTCATAAATAACCTCCCGAATATTTTGTCTAATGAAAAATAAAACCCAAGTAAATTTTATTGACTTACTAAAGTAACTAAAATCTCTCTCGGGCTTCGGTACAAACTTATACAGTATAATTTTACCAAGCACACAACACGGTGTCAAATTGTTTGTGAACCTTGTAAAAGTTTTGAAAAATTATCGTTCGGAAAGGTGCTAACGAAAATCATAAGATTTTATTTTTTTGAGATATTTTCTTTAAAATATTTTCGATGTAAAAATTTGGTGTTTTTCGGAGATACACTTTTCAGCACACCACTTCTGTTTTGCCTTGCTCCTAAAGGTACTCAACGGCATCCCACACTCTTTGGCAGCTTGCCTACTGCTTAATTCTTTACACTGCCATTTTTCAACAATGCTTTTAAAATTTGCAGGAACCTCTTTTTTCGGTCTGCCAAATTTTACGCCACGCTTTTTAGCAGCAGCTATCCCCTGTGCTTGGCGACTTCTAATATTTTCACGTTCCGTCTGCGCAACGAAGGATAGTATTTGCAAAACCAAGTCTGCAATAAAAGTTCCCAGCAAATCTTTTCCTTTACGGGTGTCTAAAATTGGCATGTCTATCACGCCAATATCTACGCCCTTTTCTTTCGTCAACACGCGCCACTGTTCCTGAATTTCAATATAGTTTCTCCCAAGCCTGTCGATGCTCAAGATATAAAGCAAATCGCCAGGCTTTAATTTTTTCAGCAGTCTTTTGTATTGTCCCCTTTCAAAATCCTTGCCACTTTGTTTGTCAGTAAAGATGTTCCGTTTGGCAACACCAACATTTTCTAAAGCAATCAGTTGCCTATCTTCGTTTTGTTCCACACTGGATACTCTTACATAGCCATAAACACTTCCAGTCAATTTCAACACTCCTTCCTAAAATGAAAAATCCCGAAACCGGACTTATCCGATTTCGGGATTTAATGTTATTTTGAAGTTTTTATTTTACAGCAACATCTACATTTTCACCATTCATAATTACTTCTACAGAGTCGCCATTTTTAATTTCGCCAGTCACGATTTTACGAGCCAGCAAGTTTTCTACAGTATGCACAATCAAGCGTTTCAGCGGACGAGCGCCAAAGGCAGGATCAAAACCTGCACTTGCAAGATGAGCTACTGCTTCATCGCTAGTAGTGAGTTTGATTTCTAGTTGTTTTGCCAAGCGTTCTGCCAATTCTTTGAGCACAAGTTTAACAATGTCTTTAATTTGTTCAGCTTGCAAAGGTTTAAATACTACGATGTCATCGACACGGTTGAGGAACTCAGGTCTAAAGAAGTTCATCAACATTTGTTGTACGTCATCGCGTTCAATATTGCCTTGCTTACGCATAATTTCTGCGCTACCAAGGTTACTAGTCATAATGATAAGTGTGTTTTTAAAGTCAACACTTCTGCCTTGACCGTCAGTCAAACGACCATCATCAAGTACTTGCAAAAGTACGTTGAACACATCTGCGTGAGCTTTTTCGATTTCATCCAAAAGGATTACGCTGTAAGGACGACGACGCACTGCTTCAGTCAATTGACCGCCTTCATCATAACCAACATAGCCCGGAGGTGCACCAATCAAACGGGACACAGTATGTTTTTCCATATATTCGCTCATATCTATGCGAACCATGTTGCGTTCATCATCAAAGAGCACTTCTGCCAAAGTTTTTGCCAGCTCAGTTTTACCTACGCCGGTGGGTCCAAGGAAGATGAAGCTACCAATCGGACGATTGGGGTCTTTAATACCTGCACGGGCACGAACTACTGCTTCACTTACTGCTTTAACAGCTTCGTCTTGACCAACTACGCGTTGGTGCAAAATATCTTCCAAGTGCACCAGTTTTTCACGTTCGCCGCTGCCAAGTCTGGAAACAGGGATGCCAGTCCAAGTACTAACAACTTTTGCGATATCTTCTTCGTCAACTTCTTCTTTTAAAAGAACTTGGTCGTTACCTTTTTCATCTTTTACGGAAAGGTCTGCCAATTCTTTTTGCAATGCAGGCAAGCGACCGTATTTCAACTCAGCAAGTTTATTCAAATCGTAATCGCGTTCAGCTTGTTCCATTTGTTGTTTTACGGAATCGATTTCTTTTTTCACTTCACGCACACGAGCGATGGAAGCTTTTTCTCCGTCCCAACGTGCTACCAATTCGTCATTTGCTTTACGCAATTTAGCAAGTTCTTCTTCAATCTTAGTAAGACGTGCTTTAGATTGTTCGTCTTCTTCCTTACTCAAAGCTTGTGCTTCAATTTCCAATTGCATGATGCGACGTTTGCTTTCGTCAAGTTCTGCAGGGAGACTGTCAATTTCGGTACGCAGTCTTGCAGCAGCTTCATCCACCAAGTCGATAGCTTTATCCGGCAAGAAACGGTCATTAATATAACGATTGGAAAGTACCGCCGCAGCTACAAGAGCAGCATCTTTGATACGTACGCCGTGGTGAACTTCGTAGCGTTCACGCAAGCCACGCAAAATAGAAATAGTATCTTCCACGCCAGGTTGTTTTACCATAACAGGTTGGAAGCGACGTTCCAAAGCGCTGTCTTTTTCAATATATTTACGATATTCATTCAAGGTAGTTGCACCAATGCAGCGAAGTTCGCCACGAGCAAGCATAGGTTTCAAAATATTGCCTGCATCCATGCTACCTTCTGCAGCACCTGCACCAACAACGGTGTGGAGTTCGTCAATGAACATAATGATTTGACCTGCACTGTCAGTGATTGCTTTAAGAACTTTTTTCAAACGTTCTTCAAATTCACCACGGAATTTTGCACCTGCTACGAGGGACGCCAAATCAAGAGCATACAAGGTTTTGTTCTTCAAATTTTCGGGAACGTCGCCTGCTACAATACGTCTTGCCAAGCCTTCGGCAATTGCAGTCTTACCAACGCCAGGTTCGCCAATGAGTACAGGGTTATTCTTTTTGCGTCGGCTCAAAATTTCGATAACGCGGCGGATTTCTTCGTCACGACCGATAACAGGGTCAAGCTTGCCTTCGCGAGCTTTAGCGGTCAAATCTTGACCAAATTTTTCCAGAGTCTTTTTATTTTCTTCATCGCCTGCACTATTTTGATATTGCATGTAGGCAGCCTCAACTTTCTTTTTATCGATACCATATTTTTTGAACAGGGAGATTACATCGCTGTCACCATCACTGACAATAGTTGCTACCAAATCGCCAATGTTGATTTCACTTTTACCACTTTGGCTAAGCATTGCCATTACACGGGCGAAAGCAGTACCCATCATCAATTGACGGTCTTGACCTTTCACTCCGGGGATCTTTTGTACTAAAGCTTTTGCTTCTGCAGCAAAAGCATCTTCATTTACGTGCAAGGTTTGCAGTAAAAATTTAAAGAAACCATCGCTACCGCACAAGGCGGCTACAACATGAGCAGTGGTTAATTCTTGATGATAATTCATTACAGCTTGTTGTTGAGCTGCTTCGAGAACACTTTTTACAGATTCAGAAAAGTTTTCATTCATTGTTCTATTCCCTCTTTCTTTTACGTCTGTTATATAATAGAATATAAGTTGAATCGCAAGACATTTGCTTGCGATGAATTTACCTTAGCTAGTTTTCACGGAGGTATTTATTGTGAACACATCCATGATTGTTTATCGTCTCTTTGACGTTGCTGACGAAATTAATCTTGACTTAGTTCAAGCTCTTTGGACTAGTCGTAATAAAATTGCTTCTCGTTTGCGTTTGGATAGAATTTCCACCAAATCCATTACCTTTAAAAATCCGCCCGTGCTTGTTGAACTTGGCAACCACGACTTGGAAATTAATGGTAAAACTTACTTCACTGAAGTTAAAGCCCGCATCTTCGACATCGGTGTAATCAGCCTCATCCTGCGCATTGAGTTTGAAGAAGACGTTACTGAAGCAGAATATCTTGATATGGCAATTGCTAGTGAAAATATGCCGGAAGAAAAAATCCGCGAATATTTGGATTCTGTTTTGGAAACCATTGAACAAGCTTGCACCAGAAAACGTGTTTCCGATTTTGAAGAAGACTTTGTTGTTTACTACTTCAAGGACGAAATGCCTAAATGGGATATCGTTCCCTTGCTTTTAAAAGATAAAACTCCTGTTAGCGAACAAACTCGTTGCAGCACTTTGGCCAACTGCTTCTCCTATAGCGATGATATCACCTATCTTGCTTGGGACAGCGCGCTTGTTTATGACAAGACCGGTAGCCTTGACGTACCTGACCTTTTGGAATTTGCTAACGCACAATTCCTCGAACTGCGTTACTACGACAACGCTTTGGCAGATGCCATCGACCGCAGTTATGACGAACTTGAAGAAGCTAACGTTGCAAACAAAGCTAATCGTGTAGAAGCTTACCGTCGCATTCGCAGTCGCCTGATGGAAATCATGGCGGATATCAGTAACATTATGGGCAACATCAACAATGCGCTCCAAGTTACTGAAGATATTTTCTACGCTCGCATTTACACTCGTTACCTTGAACTTTTGAAAGCAACCGTTTGGAAAGATAACATCGATTACAAACTGAACACCATTCAACGTACTTACACTTTAATGAACGAAGAAGTTGAAAGCTACAGATTGGAACGCATGAGCATGACCTCTGCTATAATCTTGGCAGGCATTCTTCTTGTTTCCATTGTAGGTTTGTTTCTCAAATAATTGGTGACAAGAAAATCAAAAGTATTTGTATTTTTATTGCAGGAGGGTTTAACCTTCCTGCAATTTTATTATAACAACGAATGTCAAAATGTCAAATAATTTATTTTGACTTTTTGATTAAATATTGACTTTTGTTATTTTGGGTAGTATAACAATGTAGCAAACTACTTTATTTGAAAGAAGGAATACTTAGTGACCGCAAGTTCATTACTCCAAGGCTTCGCCTTGCTTTTATTTTTACAATGGATTAGCACAGAAATCATTGCCTTATTAGGCATCCCCTTCCCACCGCCGTTACTTGGCATGCTAATCTTGACAACACTTCTTTGTACGGGCGTTGTTAAAGAAAAATACATCAACGATATTTGCGTAGCGTTGATTGACAAAATGGCACTGCTCTTTTTGCCTGCAGGCGTTAGCATGATTTTGTATCTTGATGTTATTAAAGCAGAACTTCTCCCCATTTCTTTAACGCTCGTAATCAGCAGCTTAATTATTCTTACAAGCACCGCTCTCGTTTTAGAAATGCTCCTGAGTAAAAAAGAAAAAGGAGGTCAGCAATAATGTTACCTGAAACTTTGCTTAACTCTCCTTTATTTGGTATGGGTTTGACCATTATCATCTACTGTGCTTGCGAATTTTTAGTGCGCAGGTTGGAGCTGAATATCGTTCCGTCCATCGTCTTTGCCTGCCCGATTATTATCTTATTTTTATTGTACGTTCCTAATGTTAGCTACCAACAGTATAAAATTGGTGCTGACTTCATCAACTTTTTACTTGGTCCTGCTACAATAGCACTGGCTTTGCCCTTGTACCGCAACCGCCAAGTTATCAAAGAAAATGCGCTGAGCATTAGCGTTGGTATTTTAGTGGCAACTCTTTCCGCAATCTTCAGCGTCTACCTTTTAGGAAAAACCTTAGGTATGAGCGAAGCAGTCCTGCTTTCT
The DNA here is from genome assembly GCA_937901335.1 of uncultured Phascolarctobacterium sp. GTDB lineage: Bacteria > Bacillota > Negativicutes > Acidaminococcales > Acidaminococcaceae > JAHHUH01. The sequence goes on from CALCHC010000128.1 coordinate 11,865, forward strand.
ATGTTACCTAAATCTGTAACTAACCCCATCGCTTTGGAAATCACTAGAACTATCGGCGGCATTCAACCTTTAACTGCAGCAATAGTTATTACTACCGGTATGCTTGGCGCTACTATAAACCACAAACTTTTAAAAATCTTAGGTGTAAAAAACGACATCGCCGCCGGAATTGCCATTGGTGCTTCCAGTCATGGTCTTGGCACCAGCGTTTGCGTTCACGTTAGTGCAATTCAACTTGCTACCGGTGGGGTCTCCATCGCTCTTACAGGTGTGGCGACTTCCATTTTTATTCCGTTGCTCTTGCCCATTTTAAAAAGTTTATAATTTTATACTCCTTCAGTCAGCTACGCTGACAGCTCCCTCAAAGAAGGAGCCTTCTCTTAAATCAAGAAAGCACAAGTTCCTACAAATGTAGAAACTTGTGCTTTCATATTTTCTATACTTAAAATCATTAGAAATACCAGAAGGAGAGGCACAATTTTAGAGATGGTGGATTGCTCCACGCAGTTCGGAGAATATTACTGTTGCCTCATCCACAGGAATAACTTTACAAGGATGTGCCTTTAAATCTTCCACGCGCCAACCTTGTTTTTGCTCTGCCAATTTTTCCAAAGCTTCTTCCAGACTGGAAGCAACAACGATGGCAATAGCATCTAAATAGAACTCGCTGTTCAAACAAGGTTCTTCAATCATACTGTGAGAATGATAAGTTTTGTTATGACGCCAAACATAGATATTCATAAAGACACCTCCAAACTCAATTATTTACCAAACACTTCATTGACAAAATTAACTGCGCTAACTGCATTAAGAGCATAGTGGTCTGCCCCAATCTTTTCGGCGTACTCTTCAGTCAGCACTGCACCGCCCACTACTACCTTACAATCAACTTCTTTACGTAACGCAATAATGGTTTCTTCCATCGCCGCCACAGTAGTAGTCATCAACGCAGAAAGCCCTACAACTTTTGCGCCGTGTTCTTTAGCAGCAGCAACTACCATTTCTACAGGAACATCCTTACCTAAATCAATAACTCTGTAGCCGTAGTTTTCCATTAAAACTTTTACGATGTTCTTGCCAATGTCATGGATATCGCCGTGAACAGTTGCGATAATTACTTTTTCGCCATTAGCTTCGCCACTTCCTCCTACGGAATCACGAATAACATCAAAAGCAGCCTTCGCCGCATCTGCACTCATCAAAAGTTGAGGCAGGAACAAAGTTTTCTTTTCAAAACCATCGCCCACGAAATCCAAGGCAGGAATTAAATATTTATTGATTATCTCCAGCGGTGCTTCATTTTGCAGAAGTGCCGCTGTTGCTTTTTTGCTTTCGCCAAGTAAACCTTTCACGATAGCATCGTAAAGATTTATTTCATTAACAATGGTAGCACCGGCTTTGGGAGCATTAGCATAACGAGCAACGTAATCTTTGCAACCATCATCTAAACCGCTCAAAGCAAGGAAGCTATAATAAGCGTCCATCATCATTTGACTTTGAGGATTGATGATACCACTGCTCAAACCAGCTTGCAGTGCCAAAGTAAAGAAAGTGCTATTGATAAGCTCACGACCGGGCAAGCCAAAGGAAATATTGGAAACGCCCATCACAGTTTTAATACCACGTGCTTGCATCGCAGAAATAACTTCACAAGCAACTTTCGCATTATCGCCGCCAGTACTAATGGTCAGAGCCAAAGGATCAACTACAATATTATGAGAAGCAATTCCATATTCTGCGGCTTTAGCAATAATCTTTTCTGCAATCGCCACGCGACCTGCTACGTCTAAAGGAATACCGCTATCGTCAAGGCACAACGCAACAACTACTGCACCATATTTTTTTACCAAAGGCAGTACGCGTTCCAAGCTTTCTTCTTTACCATTAACGGAATTAAGCATAGGTTTGCCGTTATACAAACGCAAAGCTTGCTCCATTGCTTCGTAATTAGAAGTGTCAATTTGGAGCGGTGTATCAGTAACACCTTGGATAGCAGGCACAACTTTTGCCAACACAGTAGCTTCGTCGATACCGGGCATACCAACATTAACATCAAGAATATGACTACCACCGTTGATTTGTTCCAAAGCCAAACGGCAAATATAATCATAGTCCGCATTTTGCAAGGCTTCTTTCAGACGAGGTTTGCCTGTAGGATTAATGCGTTCGCCAATAATCAACGGAGCTTCACCAAACACAACAGCTTTACCGTAACTAGAAACAGCAGCCAAATTCAGTTCACGACTGCCACCAGCGGGAAGATCTTTGCATTTTGCAATCATCGCACCGATATGTTCAGGAGTAGTACCACAGCAACCACCTGCAATACTTACGCCTTCGCTAATCAAATCGTACATTAAGTCAGCAAATTCTTCAGGCCCAACGTCAAAACAGGTTTTGCCTTCACGTTCTACGGGCAAGCCTGCGTTGGGATTCAGAACTACTGGCAAGCTAGTGAAGTTCAATAATTGAGGCAAGAGTTTTTGCATTTGTGCCGGACCAAGTCCGCAGTTAAAGCCAATGGCATCTGCGCCCAAACCTTCTACCATTAAAGCAGCAGCGGCTACATCGCCACCAGTCAAAAGTTTTCCATCTATATCGAAAGTCATAGTAACAACTACGGGCAAATCGCAATTTTCTTTAGCCGCCAAGATTGCAGCCTTTGTTTCATAAGTGTCGCTCATAGTTTCGATGAGCACCAAATCTGCGCCTGCTTCGCTACCAGCACGAACAATCTCTGCGTAAATATCTACAGCTTCTTCGAAGGGCAAGTCACCATAAGGAGCAAGCAGTTTGCCAGTAGGTCCTAAATCAAGCGCTACAAAAGTTTTTTCAAAAGGAGCACAGGCTTCTTTAGCATTGCGTACGCCTGCAGCAACTACTTCTGCAGTTTTTATATCAGTGCCTGCAAATTTCAAACGGTTCGCACCAAAAGTATTAGTCTTGATTATGTTCACACCTGCTTTGAGATAAGCAGTGTGGACTTCTTTAATTACATCAGCGTGGGTAAAGTTCCACAGCTCCGGTAGCTCGCCCGGTTTTAAACCACGAGCTTGAAGCATAGTGCCCATGGCACCGTCAAAAAACAGGAGCTCTTTACCCAATAAATCTTTAAAACTCATTATTCAACCTCCCTGTAGGGACAATTTATGTTATTACACTGTTCACATTTGTTCCAAAGGCATGTAGCTTCTTCTGACAAACCAATCACTGCAGTCACCGACTTGCTCGGTGCCATCATCAAACCGTCTGTCAGAGTTAAACCTAATTTCTTCTCACATTCTAAAATTGCAAAAAGCTTCCGTTGTTCCGACAGCTCCCAGTCACCATAGCCAGGGGAGAAGCGTGGTCTTTGATGCAAGTACGTTTCTACCCGTTCCTGCACTTCATCACAATAGCCTTCAATAATTGTCGCCGCTACTGCTTGAGCCGCAGCACCTTCGGCAACACTGCCAAGAGCAAGCCTACGGATTGCAACATCTAATTTGCTTCCTAAAGTCGCCGCCAAAAGCAGAACCTCTTTGCAACCAGCTAAGTGCTTAGCCAAATCTTTAGAAGTAAATTTCACGCCACAGTCCAAAAGCAAACCATCTTCCAAAATTTGGCAAGCGTGTTTTTGCAATACATTGCGAGCTTGCACTTCGTTACGCAATTTCAAAAAAACTGTATCTACCAAAACACCTGCCGCCTCATCGTTAGCTTGAGCTCTTAAATAACGTAAGGCTTCGGCTCGTGAATATCTCATTTTACAATCTCCGACAAATTTCTCATAATACCGCCAATAATTTCAGGACGATTCATAGTATAAACGTGAATGTTTCTGAAACCGTTGGCAATAAGGTCAATGATTTGTCCAGTAGCATAAGCAATACCAGCTTGTTTCAACGCTTCAGGTTTATCTGCAAATTTTTCTACGATTGCACGGAACTGAGGCGGAAGTTTAGTGCCGCTCAGTTGGCAAATGCGATTAATTTGTCCTGCATTAGTCACAGGCATAATGCCGGGAACTACAGGCACGTGAATCCCTGCAGAAAGCAGACGGAACATATAATTGTAGAGAATTGTGTTATCAAAGAACATTTGGGTTACTAAAAAGTCTACCCCTGCATCAATTTTATATTTAGTATTTTCAATATCCTTGTCTAAAGTACCAGCTTCAGGATGACCTTCGGGATAAGCAGCGCCACCAACGCAGAAGTCACCATTTGCCTTAACAAATTTTGCCAAATCGCTAGCGTGTTCAAAATATCCGTCGTGAGTTCCATCAGGCAAATCACCACGCAAAGCAAGCACGTTGCTGATGCCATTGTCTTTTAATTGTTGGAGTACTTCCAAAATTTTTGCTTCATCAGATTTAACACAAGTTAAATGTGCCAAAGCAGGGATACCATTATCTTGCACGCCTTTAGCAATAGCAACAGTATGACCAACGGAAGTTCCACCTGCACCGTAAGTTACGCTCATATAAGAGGGCTTTACTAACGCAATTTGGTTAACTATATCCAATGCGTTTTGCAGTTCCGCACCTTGTTTAGGCGGGAAAAGCTCGCAGGAAATATTAATCTTATCTTGATTTAAAACGTCTATAATTCTCATAATAATAGCCCCCTCGAATAAAACATATAGAATATTTTACCAAAGAGAACTATGCTTACGCAAATTTCTAGAGAGTGCTCCCTAAATCAGAAAAGAGTTTGCTACGAATGTTACAGAAAACAAAAATCCCGCAAGCCTTTCAGCTCACGGGAAAAATTTACATTGGCGGAGATGGTGGGATTCGAACCCACGGTACCTTGCGGTACAACTGATTTCGAGTCAGGCGCGTTGTGACCACTTCGCTACATCTCCATAGGCGAATTGCTTATAAGCACCATCTAACTGTGTTGGAACTGCAATTGCTTGCTCGACGTACGTCAAGTACGCCTTCGCTTCACAATTCTGTTCCGCCTTGTTATCTGGTACTTCTAATCAATTCTTACTTTTGGTGATAATAAGTTATTATAACTTAACTACGTATTACTGGCAACACTCGCAAGTTTTCTCAGCTTGCTTCTTTGCCTTGTTCTCCTTACGTCTGCGTTTGAAGAATTCCTTCATTACGCCAGCGCACTCTTCTTCGCAAACACCGCTGACAACTTCAGCACAATGGTTCAAATTAGGATTAGTAATTATATTAAAGATAGATTCTGCACCACCAGCCTTAACATCGGGGCAACCATACACTACCCTATCAATTCTACTATTAACAATAGCACCACTGCACATAGGGCAAGGCTCTACTGTAACGTACAAGGTACAACCACTTAAACGCCAACGTGCCAATTTCTTGCAAGCTTCTTCAATAACGATAACTTCAGCGTGAGCAGTAGCACTTTGCCAAGTTTCACGCATATTATGAGCACGACAAACTACTTCACCCTCGTGGACAAGCACTGCGCCAATGGGAATCTCTCCCAATTCAGCAGCCTTGCGAGCTTCTTCCAAAGCAAGTTGCATATAATAACGGTCATCCATCATTCTTCACTCGCCTCCATAAGTTGCTCCCATTTCTCCATCAGTTCCATAATTTTTGCTTCGTACTCATCGTGTTCCGCTGCCATCGCCGCACTTTGTGCAGGGTCTGCGTGATTGGCAGGGTCAGCCATCTTCATTTCCAAAAGTTTCATCATTGCTTCTTGCTCACGGATGCTTAATTCAACTTTCGGCAAAAGCTTTTTAGCTTCATCAGGACTATAACGACGTTGTTTATTCTTAGCTTCCACTTTTTCCGGAACAGCTTGCGGTGCATTTTTCTTAGCTTGTTGTTCAGCGTAAGCACGTTGTTTCTCAAGCTCTGCTTCACGTTCAGCTAAAAGCTCTGCCTGCTTTTTGCGTTCTTCCTGATAAAATTCGTAGTTACCTTTATAATCTTTAACTTCTAAATCTTCAATTTCCCAAATACGGTCTGCAATTTCGTTGACAAAGTAACGGTCATGGCTTACTACCAAAACAGTTCCGTCAAAAGCAGTCAACGCAGCTTCCACAGTTTCACGAGCCATAATGTCCAAATGGTTGGTAGGTTCGTCAAGCACCAAGCAGTTTGCGCCATCAAGTACAAGTTTGAGCAAAACAAGTCTCGCTTTTTGACCACCACTTAATGTGCCAATTTCTTTAAATACATCATCACCGTGGAAAAGCATACCGCCAAGCATGGAACGAGTATGTTCTTCAGTAAAACCGTATTCAATTACAAAGTTTTCCAGCAAAGTTTGCTTGGGATTAAGTCTTTCGTAAGTTTGGGAGAAGTAACCAATTTGCACACGGTTACCAATCTTCGCTCTACCTTTAAGCGGATCAACTTCGCCCAAAATAGTTTTCAAAAGAGTAGTTTTACCAGTACCATTAGCACCTAAAAGGGCAGCCTTCTCACCACGACGCAAGGTAAGATTAATTCCTTTGGCAAGTACGTTGTCACCGTAACCAATAGTCAAATCTTCCATAATAAGTACCCTGTCAGCACATTCTGCCGCAGGAGGAAGTCGCAGTTCAAATTCTTCATTATATACAGGCGCATCAATACGTTCCAATCTATCAAGTTGGGACTGACGACCGCGCGCCATTTTACTTTTAATACCAGCTTTAAAGCGACGAATGTACGCTTCCGTTCTAGCAATATAATCTTGTTGAGCTGCATAGGCAGCTTCCAAGGTTTGAGTTTGGATTGCCTTTTGCTCCAAGTATTTAGTGTAATTACCCTTAAAGCTTTGCAGCTTACCGCCTTCCATTTCCAGAATGCGAGTTGCCACATTATCCAAGAAAGCACGGTCATGGCTGACAACAATCAAACCACCGCGGAATTCACGCAAATAGCCTTCCAGCCATTGAGTCATGATAATATCCAAATGGTTTGTCGGTTCGTCAAGAATCATGAAGTCAGGATTGCGAACAAGGGCAGCAGCCAACATCAGTCGAGTTTTTTGCCCACCGCTCAAAGTTGTAGCGTCTTTCTCCCACCAGTCTTCTTTATAGCCAAGGCCAATCAACACGCGTTTAATGCGAGCTTCCAAATTATAACCATCAATATGTTCATAACGCTTGGTCACACGAGCGTATTCTTCTAAAGTTTCTTCAAGAGCATCTCCGTCTAAATCAGCAGAAGCTTCTTCCAACTGTTGGAGCTTGTCGCGCAAATTCAAAACTTCGGGACAGCTATTCATCATGAATTGCCAAATAGTGCCTGCAATATCAGTAAAGCCTTGTTGCACGTAACCAACACTGATGCCAGGTTCAAACTTGATTACACCGCTATCCACGTATTCAGGATTCAAGAGGCAACGGAGCAAAGTAGTTTTGCCGCTACCATTAACGCCTACCAAGCCCAAATGTTCTCCCTTATCAACCATAAAGCTTACATTTTTAAATATTTCATTTATGCCAAAGGCTTTCGCCACTTTGTCTACGATTAGTTGCATTTTACAAACTCTTTTCCAAATTATTTATTACCAATCATTTTATCAAAAAACCTTTCTAAAATCAAAAGACCACCCGTTTTAAAAACGAGTGGTCTAAAATTTTACTTACCAGTTTCTTTAGCAACGATGTCTTGCAAATAAGTTAAGAACTTGTCACGCAAGTCACCACGTTTCAAAGCCATTTCTACGGTTGCTTCAAGGAAGCCTTGTTTATCACCAACATCGTAGCGACGACCTTCAAAGTTGTAAGCATACATATTTTCTTGTTTAGCCAAAACTTGGAGAGCATCGGTCAATTGGATTTCATTGCCACGACCAGGTTGGGTAACTTCCAAAATGGGGAAAATTTCCGGGTTGATAACGTAACGACCAAGCACTGCCAAACGAGAAGGAGCTTCTGCTACGGGCGGTTTTTCTACCATATCAGTTACGGTGAAAGTGCGAGCGTCGTCAGTAGGTTGAGAAGTTACAATGCCATAGCTGGAAACTTTTTCCAGCGGAACTTCTTGTACCCCAAGTACGCTACCGCCAGTTTTGTCGTACACATCAATAAGTTGTTTCAAAGCAGGAACTTCGCCATCAACAACGTCATCGCCTAAAAGTACGGCAAAGGGTTCGTCACCAACAAATTGTTTTGCACACAAAATTGCATGGCCAAGACCACGAGCTTCTTTTTGACGAACGTAGTGCACACGAATGTCAGCAATATTGCGTACCATTTCTAAATCAGCAGTCTTGCCACCTTTTTCAAGGTTCAGTTCCAATTCAACACTGGTATCGAAATGATCTTCAATAGCACGTTTGGTACGACCGGTGATAATAAGGATATCTTCAATGCCGGAAGCAAGTGCTTCTTCAACAATGTATTGCAAAGTCGGTTTATCCACGATGGGAATCATTTCTTTGGGAACAGCTTTAGTTGCAGGCAAAAAGCGAGTGCCTAAACCAGCTGCAGGGATTACTGCTTTACGAACTTTTTTAAACATCTTACGCTTCCTCTCCACCAATAATTTCTAAAATTTCTGCGGTTTTCGCCGCCAAAAGTTCTTTATCACCTTTAGTTTCTACGTTCAAACGCATAACAGGTTCAGTGTTGGAAGTACGTACGTTAAAACGCCAGTCAGCATAAGCTACGCTCAAACCGTCCATTTTATCTTGTTCGCCGTCAGCGTATTTTGCCTCGAGAGCTGCCAAGATTGCTGCGCTGTCTTCAACTTTACGATTGATTTCGCCACTGCAGGGGAACATATCCACACGAGCGCCAACCAATTCGGAAAGTTTTTTACCACTACGGCACATCAGTTCTGCAACGAGGAGCCAAGGAATCATACCGCTATCGCAGTAGGAGAAATCACGGAAGTAATGGTGAGCACTCATTTCGCCGCCGTAAAGTACTTCGTTTTGACGCATACATTCTTTCATAAATGCATGACCGGATTTGCAACGAACAGGTACGCCGCCGTCACGTTCCAAAATTGCTTCGGTATTCCAAGTCAAACGAGGGTCATACATAATTTTTGCGCCCGGTTCTTTCAGCAGAAATACTTCTGCCAAAAGTCCAACGATGTAGTAGCCTTCGATGAACTCTGCGTTTTCGTCAAAGAGGAAGCAACGGTCAAAGTCACCATCCCAAGCGATACCCAAATCTGCACCGGTTTCACGCACTACTTTAGCAGTAGCTTCACGGTTAGGCATCAAAATAGGATTGGGTACACCGTTGGGGAAGCTTCCGTCCGGTTCATCAAAAATAGAAATAAATTCAAAAGGCAAATGTTTTGCCAATTCTTTCATAATGGGGCCTGCACCGCCGTTACCGGGGTTAGCCACAATTTTCATAGGTTTCAATGCAGATTTATCTACATAAGTCAGCAAATGCTCGATGTAAGCAGGCATAATGTCCACTTTTTCCAATTCGCCCAAAGCTTTGCCAGCAACTTGTGCGTGTACGAAATTGGAAGCTACAGCCATTTCGCCAATTTCTTTTAAACCGGTATCGCCGGAAATGGGACGCGCGCCTTTGCGAACAAGTTTCATACCATTATATTCTTTAGGGTTATGGCTTGCAGTAACCATAATACCACCGTCAGCATTAAGGTGAGCAGTAGCAAAGTAAATCATTTCAGTACCGCATTGACCAATGTCGATAACCTTAGTACCGCCATGACGCAAACCTTCAGTCAAAGCATCAACAATAGCACGACCACTCAAACGAATGTCGTGACCAACAACTACAGTTTCAGCTGCAAACATTGCAGAAAAAATGCGCCCAACGCGATAAGCTAATTCTTCATTAACTTCGGTGGGGTAAACGCCACGCACGTCATAAGCTTTAAAGCCTTTGTTTGAAACTTCCATCATTAATTCTCCCATCTAAAAATTTTCT
>CALCHC010000129.1 GCA_937901335.1 uncultured Phascolarctobacterium sp.
GGACTTCCGTTTGGAAGTCCTTTTTTGTTTTAAAAACGCGTTATAAGCACTGTCTAACTGTGTTGTCATAAAATTATGAGGTTATTATATGTACTATAGTAATATTCAACAAGCAACCTTTTTACGCCGCCCTAATAGATTCATAGCATACATTGAGATTGATGGTAGCGAAGAAGTTTGTCACGTAAAGAATACAGGTCGTTGTAAAGAACTGCTTACGGATAGAGCAACTATTTATGTGCAGCACCATGACGATGATAAACGAAAAACTAAATATTCTTTGATTGCAGTTGAAAAAGGTAATCTGCTTATCAATATGGATAGCCAAGCACCTAACAAGGTTGTAGGTGAATGGATTAAAGAGCAAGAACCTTTTGGTGAAGTTATGCTTTTAAAACCGGAATGTAAGTATGGCAACTCCCGTTTTGATTTTTACTTAGAGACTGCAACAGATAAAATGTTTATCGAAGTTAAAGGCGTTACCTTGGAAGAAGATGGCATCGTCCGGTTTCCTGATGCTCCTACTGAACGAGGCATCAAGCATTTGGAAGAGCTTGTGGCTTGCAAGAAAGCTGGCTACAAAGCGGCAGTAATCTTCGTTATACAAATGGAAGGTATGCGCCATTTCGAACCTAACTACAAAACTCACCCTGCCTTTGCTGAAGCACTGAAGCGTGCCCAAGCCGCAGGTGTAGAGGTGCTTGCTTATGAGTGTTGCGTAACGCCGGACTCACTAGCAATCGCCAAAGCAATCCCTGTACAGCTTTAATTACCTGTGATAAACTATACTCATCTAAAAACGAAAGAGGTTAGAATTATGCGCAACTACGCAAGATTTTTTATAACTCCTAAAGGCGAGAAGATGGCTCGCACCGGTCATCCTTGGGTATTTGGTGAAGAAGTAACCAAAGTTGAAGGCGAATACCAAAACGGCGACCTGGTTGACGTTGTAACTCATAAAGGTAAATATATTGGCACCGGTTTTGTAAATGACGTGTCCAAAATCAGAGTGCGCATTATTTCTACTAATACTAATGATAAATTTGACGAAGCGTTCTGGGAACGTCGCCTGCGTTATGCTATTGACTATCGTATGACCGTAATGGGTGAAAAAGATTTTAACTGCTGCCGTCTTATTTTTGGCGAAGCAGATACTTTCCCTGGTCTTACTGTTGACCGCTTCAATGATATTCTCGTAACTCAAACTTTGTCCTTGGGTATTGAAGTGCGTAAAGAAATGCTTTTTAATTTGCTCATTAAGATTATGCGTGAGCTGGGACAAAATATCCGTGGCTTGTATGAACGTAACGATGTTAAGATTCGTCGTTTGGAAGGCATGGATGAAAATAAAGGCTTCTTTAAATCTGACTTGCTTGACCCGGAATGCCCCACTACTACTGAAATCAACGAAAACGGTATTCGTTACACCGTTGATGTAGAAAATGGACAAAAGACCGGTTTCTTCCTCGACCAAAAGTACAACCGTCAAGCTATTGCTAAAATTGCTAAAGGCAAGAAGATTTTGGACTGCTTCACCCACACCGGTAGCTTTGCTCTGAACGCTGCACAAGGTGGTGCTGCTAAAGTTACTGCTGTTGACATTAGTGCAGAAGCAGTGCGTATGACTGATCACAACGCAAAAATCAATGGTCTCGATAAAATCGTTAAAGGCTTAAAGGCAGACGTATTCGATTTGCTTAGCGAAATGGCTGAGAAAAAATCTCATGAATATGATTTCATCATCCTCGATCCGCCTGCGTTTACCAAATCCGGTAGCACCGTAAAAAATGCTATTCGTGGTTATAAAGAAATTAACCTTAAAGCAATGAAGCTTCTTCCGCGCGGTGGTTACTTGGCAACTTGCTCTTGCTCCCACTTTATGAAAGAAGAATTCTTCGTACAAATGCTTCACGATGCTGCGAAAGATGCTAATGTAAGCTTGCGTCAAATCGAAGCTCGTCAACAATCTCCTGACCATCCCATTTTGTGGAATGTTCCGGAAACCTACTATTTAAAATTCTATATTTTCCAAGTTGTATAAAAGTAAAAAGGATGTACGCAAGCGTACATCCTTTTTTGTTGCTGTTAAGCGGATTCTTTTTTACCTTTAGGTACGGTAATCATAATGGAGATGATTGCCACAATGGTCATGAACACGTTAAAGAGCAGTGCAACAGCTGCTGCATAACGGATGTCAATGTTATCGGTGCGTCCTAAGAAAAGATTTGCGAACATAACAGTATCGCTGTTACTAAGGGCAGTAAATATTGCCGCGGAAATTGCTACACCAAAAGCAGCTCCGAGAGAGGACGCCATTTTGTAAATGCCTGCTGCTGACCCGGCTTGTTCTTGGGGAACGTTGGAAAGTGCCGCGTCCGTTGAAGGAGTTGCGTAACAACCTAAACCAATACCAAAGAGGGTAAAGCCGATAAGAGAAGCAATTACATATTGCCAAGTGTACAGGAAGCTTAAAGAGTTAAGGGCAATGCCCACTGCTGTAATAGAGCAGCCAAGAATCATAGGCTTACGAGGACCCCATTTTTGTAAAAGCTTTTCGCCAACGCGAATGGTAGCCAAGATTGCGATTAAGTAACCCAAAGTAAGCATACCTGCTTGGAGGGAAGTCATGCCTGCTGCTTGTTGAACCAGCGCCAAGGTAACCATAATGGTACCTGCCGCACCGTTCAGCAAGAAGTTAGAAAGGGTTGCACCAGAATAAGTCTTGTTGCGGAACAGTTTAAAGTCAACGAAAGCATTAGGTTTGGTATCTTCAATTTTGAAGAAGATTAGGAAAGCAACCACGAAGATTGCACTTAGGGACATAATCAACGGACTTGTCCAACCAAGCTTAGAGCCTTGACCGATAACAAGGTTAATGGAAACCATAGCTACCATAAAAGATACCAATCCGCTCCAGTCAAAATCTTCTTTTTTATCAGTAACGATTTTGCTTTCGGGAGTACCACGAATTAAAAGGTAGCTGATAATGGAGATGATGATGGACATCCAGAAAATCCAACGCCAACCAATGGTAGAAGCTACGAAGCCACCAAAAAGGGAGCACAAACCGCTACCACCCCAAGAACCGATGGACCAAAAGCTTACTGCACGTTGACGTGCGGGGCCATCGTAGTAGGCTTTGATGAGAGCCAAGGTACAGGGCATAATGCACGCTGCGGAAAGACCTTGGATGATTCTGCCTGCCAAAAGGTAATTTACAGTACCGGTCGGAGTCAAGGCAATCAAGAGAGAGCCAACGATGCTCAAAAAAGTACCTAAGATGGTAATTTTTACGCGACCAATTCTATCACCTAAACCACCCATGACAACGATGAAGATACCGGAAAAGAGAGCAGTAATACTTACAGCAATATTGCTCCAGTTTTCCGTAATACCAAGTTCAGCTTGCATGGTGGGAGCGATATTTAAAGTAGTTTGGGCGAAAAGCCAGAAGGTGATTACGCCCAAAACGATACCTAAAAGTAATTTATCGTTACCTTGGTAAGGAACGACCTGAGTATTTTTGTTCATAATAATACTCATCTACCTTTCTAATTTATTTTGCCAGCCAAGCACCCGCTGCAAGAAGCATAGTTTCGATACCAGTACGCAGGGTGGGATGCAGTGCCGGAGCCCAGAAGGGAGAGTGAGGGCCGGGCAAAGCTGCTACAGTGTTGGCTTTTGCGGCGGCGTCAAATTTTGCTTGGTCAGTACCACCGACAAACCAGTAAACATAAGGACTACCAAAGGCTAAACCGAAGCGCCCAAAGTCTTCGCTTGCACCAACAGGAGGACATTCAAAAGCATCTTCACCAAAGTGCGCTTTAAAGGCTTCAGCAATTTTTGCAGTAGCTGCTGCATCGTTAACAGTCAGCGGATAATTGTTGATGGGTTCAAAGTCAGGTTCTTTGGGTGCGTTGGAAGCGTGAGCTTCAGCAATGCAGATGCGTTTGATGGCATCAAGGACGTGTTCTCGTACATTGGCATCAGTGTTACGTACGTTAAGCTTGATTTCCGCAGTTTCAGCAATAATGTTTTCTGCAGTGCCAGCGTGGAATTCGCCAACAGTTACTGCCACTTGTGCTTGGGGAGCAACTTCGCGGGATACAATGGTTTGCAAACGCAAAACTGCTGCACTTGCCATAACGATGGGGTCAATACCGTTTTGAGGCATACCACCGTGAGCACCTCTACCGTGGAAGCGTACTAACATACTGTCACCTGCAGTGAGGATTTGTCCAGGACGGTAGCCAACTTTACCTGCGCGATATTGCAGGAGATGTTGTCCAAGGATTACGTCGGGTTTCGGAAAACGAGTGGTTAAACCATCTTTAATCATTTTATCGGAGCCTTCGGCGGTTTCTTCTGCAGGCTGAAACACAACTAGCAAAGTGCCTTGCCATAAATCGCGGTGCTTGGATAAAATTGTTGCTGCGCTCAAAAGCCAAGTAATGTGCAAGTCGTGCCCGCAGGTGTGAGCCACAGGAACGGTCTCACCCTTAGCATTGACTGCAGTACATTTGCTGGCATAAGGAACGCCGTTTTCTTCTTTCATGGGAAGTGCGTCCATATCAGAGCGCAACATAATGGTGGGGCCTGCTCCGTTTTTCATCAAGCCTACGACACCGGTAACGCCAACGTGTTCTGTAACTTCAAAGCCTGCATCCTTTAAGTGAGAAGCTACAATCTTAGAGGTGCGGTTTTCTTGCAAACTAAGTTCCGGATGTTGGTGTAAATCTTTATAGACCTCTTCGGCGTAAGGCAGAATCTTTTGAACGGAATCAGCCATTTGGTTAAGAAAATTGTTCATTGCTTTCATCTCCTTTGTGTGAGAAAGTTTTCAGTTGAAAATAAGATATGACTATCGCAAAGGCAGGTACTGCCTGATTGCGACTTCATTATAGTGGGCTAATCTGACAAATTCAATAGAGTTTACTTAGTGTTAACCAGTTTCACAAAAACACTACAGCCTGTGAACGGACTAGGAAGTCTGCTTGTAAAAAGGGTGAAGTTGTGAAAAAAAGAAAAGAGGATGCAGTTTTTAAACTGCATCCTCTTAGAGGTTAATTTAAAGTTCAAGTTTGTTCATACCCATATAGATTGCTGCCAGCGTTCCTATAGAAAGAGCAACAAGAAGAGCGTATTCCTTGGGAGTGAAACCTTTTTGATATTTGTAAACGCGGTAAATGCCTTTGCCGCATAATACGCAAAGCATACCGAACAAGAAAAAAGCAAATAAAATGTTAAGCATTTAATATTCCCACCTTATACATATTTTTATAAATCTTGTCAGGATAGTAATCTAAGTATTTTTCAATTTCTTTAAATTGTAAGTTAGATTTTTGGATGTAATCTTTAAGCTTGTTATTTAAGGAAGAACCCTCAAGTTCAGATAAAGAATCTATATCTTTGATTAAGTCTAAAAATTGTAAGGTTAAATGATTGGCGGAGGTTACTTCTATTTTTGGTTTTCTTACGATGATGGTAGATTGTGCTAATTTTACTTCTCGATAATCTTTGGTCGCTTTGTTAGTAACAATATCATATTTCATGGGAACTTGAGTTGTTAAACCAACAGCATTAGCAAAATATACACCACTGATATAACCGCATTGTTCTCTGCTTTCATCAAGCAGGTATTTTTCTTTGACAACACGGTTGAATGAAAGTTGACTACCTGATTTGAAAATAGTAGTTTCTGGAATGAAGTATATTCCAGTGTCGTAACGAACAAGCAATCCGCCATCAACTAACTTTTTGATTTGTTGACGAAGGTTATTGTAACTCATACCTTCTATACTTAAATTAGAAAGGAAGATTGGTTCGTTAGGTTGATATTTATATTTTAGATATTCGTATAGCATTTTAATCTCTCCAATAACAAAAGGGAAGGAATAAACTTCTTTGTTGTTATTATAGTATTTAGAGAGAGGTTAGTCAATGAGACACGTTTGTAAATTGTTGCAATACTTAATATAATTATATTAAGTATTGTTATAGAAGTGAGGTGCTATATGA
>CALCHC010000130.1 GCA_937901335.1 uncultured Phascolarctobacterium sp.
CTATTAGATCTGCCGGCCCAAGCACAAAGCGGTACATACAGCAATAACGATGTTACTGTACTGGCCAAAATGATTCATGGAGAAGCAAGGGGCGAATCTTATATTGGTAAAGTAGCGGTCGGAGCTGTAATACTAAACCGTGTGGAGGACAAAAAATTTCCGGGCAGTGTGTATGGCGTGTGTTTTCAGCCGGGGGCTTTTGACGCAGTGCGTGATGGGCAATATTATATGGAACCAAACCAGGAATCTATCAACGCTGCCAAAGCTGCTTTAGGAGGCTGGGACCCTACCTACGGAGCACTATACTATTGGAATCCGGATACTGCTACAAGCAAATGGATTTGGTCTAGAAAAGTGCTTACGCAAATTGGGAAGCATGTATTTGGCATATAAAACAGGAGTAGAACATTCTATGAAAACAAATATGACACTTCAAAAAGTTAGATTGCAATCTTTCGTGATTATCTTGTTGGCAACACTTTTAGTTGCATCCAATAGCTTAACTATATATCACCTTCAGCAAATAAAACAGACACAAGTAAAGTCCTTATATCAGGCAGAAGCTATGTATATGGTGCGATGCGTGTTACAGGCGCAGGCAACCCGTTAAAGAGTGTTGCCGAAACCATTCCTGGCAAACTCCCTCAAAGAAAAATCGTTACCACCGCGGCTGACGGTTATTCTTCTTACGGTAACCAAATCGGTCTTGCAACAGGTATTGTTGACGAAATTTATCACCCCGGTTATGCCGCAAAACGTATGGAAATCGGTGCAGTTATTGCTGCTACTCCTGCTGAAAATGTTCGCCGTGAAGTTCCTGCTCCCGGTGACGTTGTAATTCTTCTTGGTGGTTCAACAGGTCGTGACGGTTGCGGCGGTGCAACAGGTTCGTCCAAATCACATACATTACATTCACTCGAATCTTGCGGTGCAGAGGTTCAAAAAGGTAATGCTCCCGAAGAAAGAAAGTTACAAAGACTTTTCAGAAACTATGAAGCTTGCCGTATGATTAAGCGTTGTAACGACTTTGGTGCAGGCGGTGTTTCCGTTGCTATCGGTGAATTGGCTGATGGTCTTGAAATTGACCTTAATGCAGTACCAAAGAAATATGATGGTCTTGACGGTACAGAACTTGCTATTAGTGAATCACAAGAACGTATGGCAGTTGTTATCGAAAAGGAAAACGTTGATAACTTCTTAAAGCTCGCAAGTGAAGAAAACCTACAAGCAGTTGTTGTAGCTCGCGTTAAGGCTGAACCTCGCCTTACAATGCATTGGAACGGCAACACAATCGTTGATTTAAGCCGTGAATTCTTGAATTCTAACGGTGCTGAAAAGCATATCGAAATCGAAACCCAAAAATGCGGTGTAATTTCTAACAAGGTTGAAGGCTCATTCACCGAAAATTACAAGGCATTAGCCGATGACCTTAATATATGCTCTAAGCGTGGTCTTTCCGAACAGTTTGACTCAACAATCGGCGCAGGTACTGTACTTATGCCATTTGGTGGTAAAAATCAAATTACACCTATTCAAGCAATGGTACAAAAGATT